>NZ_JACRVS010000030.1:0-24407 GCF_018811985.1 Acetobacter sp. P5B1
GATGGATAAGGCGGATAAGGCCACTTTTCTCGACTTCACAGTCGAGATCATCCGGCGGTCAGAGACAGCAAAAGGGTTTGAAATCCTGCCGCGTCGGTGGGTTGTGGAACGGACCTTCGGTTGGATGATCCGCTGGCGTCGCCTTGTGAAGGACTACGAACAGCGGATCGACGTCGCAGAGGCCATGATCCACATCGCCATGGGAAGCCTCATGCTACGCCGAAACGCTCATCCGTGAATTTCCAAAAGGGCTCTAAGTAACTAGGTAGAGCGTTAAGGGGTAGTCGTCAATTACCTTCCCTTTTCTTTACAATTTTTTAGATAGGCTTCTTTCTCGGCAATCAAAAACCACTGTTTGGAAAGAAACTTTCTATCTAAAGAACTAAAAAGGAAAATATTTTATCCGACTTTTCCTGTCAGTTCAGGCAGCAGTGTGAACAAATCCCCCACAAGCCCATAATCAGCAACCTGAAAAATAGGGGCTTCTTCATCTTTATTGATTGCAACAATCACTCTGGAGTCCTTTATCCCTGCGAGATGTTGAATAGCCCCGGAAATTCCAACAGCAACATAAAGCTCCGGTGCCACAATTTTACCTGTCTGCCCCACCTGCCAATCATTGGGCGCATAACCTGCATCAACTGCGGCACGACTGGCGCCTACTGCGCCCCCCAACTTATCGGCAAGCAGTGTGATCTGATGGAAATTGTCCTCAGACCCAAGGCCCCTCCCCCCAGAAATAATAATTTTGGCTGATGTCAGATCCGGTCTTTCTGAAATAATAGTTCTGTCCTCCACCCATTCAGACAACTTTGGGTCTGCTGGAACAGGAATATTTTCTATAGAGGCCGCTCCTTCCTCCCTCATGCCAGATGGAGAAAATGCTGCTGTGCGCACAGTAAAGACTTTTACAGGGTCACGAGATTTCACTGTCTGTATCGCATTGCCAGCATAAACCGGCCTCTCGAATGTCTCCACATCCAGCACATGCGTTACATCTGCCAGAACCATCACATCCAGCACCATGGCCACACGCGGCAAGACGTTGCGCGAAAAAGCCGTCGCCCCGGCGGCAATATGATCATAGGACTTTGCAAGGCTCTGGATGAGCACAGCCAGCGGTTCCGCCTGACCGTGAGCCAGTGAGGCATCATCAGCAACCAGAACCTTCGCAACGCCTTTCAGCCGACTAGCTTCTTCGGCAACAGTTTTGCAGTTCTGGCCGGTTATAAGCACATCAGCCTGCCCAAGCGGTGCCATGGCTGTCAGTGCCCGGGCCAGCATATCTTTCAGAAGGTGGCCGTTGTTGACTTCAGCTAAAAGCAGAACAGACATCACAGAACTCCTGCTTCATTTTTCAGTTTGGAGATAAGTTCATCAACAGAGTGAACCTTGACACCCGCTTGCCTTTTAGGAGGCTCTGCTGTGCTCAAAACAGTCAGGCGTGCCGCAATATCCACGCCTAGCGTTGCAAGGTCTACTTCCTCAATCGTCTTTTTCCTGGCTTTCATAATGGCGGGCAGCGCAACATAGCGAGGCTGGTTGAGACGCAGGTCTGTTGTTACAACCGCTGGAAGTTTGAGGCGCAGCGTTTGCAGGCCGCCATCAATTTCACGGGTTACCAGCACCGCCCCCTTTTCGACTTCAAGCGCGGAGGCATACGTGCCCTGCCCCCAACCCAGGGCAGCAGCCAGCATCTGGCCTGTAGCATTCATGTCATTATCGATCGCCTGTTTTCCGGCAATCACCAGTTGCGGCTTTTCAGCCTCAACAATTTTTTCCAGGATTTTGGCGACCGCCAGAGGTTCTATGTCCTGATGAACATCATCAGTGGCATGCACCAGGATGGCCCTGTCGGCCCCGATAGCCAAAGCCGTGCGCAAGGTGTCTTTGACCTGAGGCACCCCGATGGAAACCACCACAATTTCTGTTGCCACACCCTTTTCCTTAAGACGAACTGCTTCTTCCAATGCAATTTCATCAAAAGGATTCATGGACATTTTGACGTTACCGAGTTCCACGCCGGAGCCATCTGCCCGGACTCTTACCCGAACGTTGTAATCAACAACACGTTTTACCGGAACGAGAATTTTCATAACAACCTCCAGCACTCAGCATACGGTTCGGAAGCGTTCCACCATGACGTCCAGCACATCATTCGGATCACGCTTCCACCAGTTTTGTGCAGAAAAAATTTCAACTTCGCAGAACCCTGCATAGCCAGCTTTCTCAACTGTTCCGCGCAGTCCTTTAAGGTCTGCCACCCCATCGCCCATCATCCCGCGGTCAAGCAGAAAATCTGTCGTGTGTGCCAGCCAGTCACATAAATGGAAGCCGAAAATACGCCCCTCCGCACGATTGAGCTGCCGTGGCAGATCCGTATCCCACCAGACATGATAAACATCTATGGCCACCCCGAGATTAGGGGCCGCAATCTGATCACACAGGTCCAGCGCATCCCGCGTGGTTGTCAGGCAGGAGCGATCTCCGCCATACATCGGATGCAAGGGCTCCAGCGCAAGCCGAACACCGCATTGCGCCGCGTAGCCACTGACAGAAGCCACACGTTCCGCGACATATTTCAGGCTTTCCCGAATACCTTTTGTTCCGGCCTCCACACCCCCCACAACAATAGTCAGCACATCCCCTCCTAGAGCGGCGGTTTCATCAATCGCCTTAAGAAAATCATCCTGAATATCATTGGGGTTTTGAAGGGAGAGAGGACCAGTTAAGAACGGTGAACGGCAAAGCCCCACAACCTTTACTCCAGCCTGTCTGGCATAATGCCCGATAGCAGTCGCGCGCCCGGCTATTTCCGTCCGCCAGAACACAATGCCGCCAATCCCCCTCTGTGCACAGGCATCCACTGTCTGCTCAGGAGACCAGCCAGCTCCGGCACCGGTCATATTATGCCCGAGGGTGGCGGTGTTCAGAGCCAGTGCTGCAGTATTCTGGCTAAAATCCCGCATGATCAGTCCGCCCCATAAAGGGTGAGAAAACTGCGCATACGCGCTACGGCGAGGTCCGGGTCCCGGAGCAGCCCACACGCATCAGCGTGACGGAAAATACCTGTAAAATACGGCAGAGCACGCATGGATTGCGCCCCATTCAGCATAATGAAGTGCTTCTGGAAGCCATTCAGCCAGGCCAGAAAGACAACGCCGGTTTTGTAGTATTGTGTGGGGGCCTGAAACATAAGCCGGGCCAGAGGCACCGTCGGGTCCAGTAGTGCATGGAAACCCGCTTTATCTCCCTCCCCCAGTCGGCTTACAGCAGACGCGGCCAAAGGCGCGATGGGGTCAAAAATACCCAGCAAGGCGTGACTGTAGCCCTGATCATCTCCGGCAATAAGCTCCGGATAATTGAAGTCATCGCCCGTATACATTTTCACGCCGGCAGGCAGACGTCGGCGCATAAGAATTTCTTTCTCCTTATCCAGAAGAGAAATTTTTATGCCATCTACTTTGCTCTTATTTTGTTCAATGACATCAAGAGCAATTTCCACAGCATCTGTAAAATCAGCAGCCCCCCAATAGCCTCTTAAAGCCGGATCGAACGCGCTCCCCAGCCAGTGCAGAACCACAGGTTCATCACAGGCGTCCAGAACCCTAGCATAAACCTTTTTATAATCCTCAGGGCTTTTTGCCACGCGAACAAGCGCCCGGCTCGCCATGAGAATGATGCGCGCCCCCACGCGCTGAATGGCTTCCACCTGCTCCAGATACGCCTGAATTACATCATCCAGAGTGCTGGCGTCTGCCGGATCCAGATGGTCTGTCCCACATCCATTGACCACACGTGCGTGGGGCAAGTCTTCCCTGGTGCGCTTGATCAGTTCCAGGGCATTGGGCCAGTCCAGCCCCATACCCCGTTGAGCGGTATCCATGGCTTCCGCAATACCTAGTCCAAGCCCGTCCAGATACCGCCTGAAAGCCAATGTGGCCTCCCAATCGATCGCCCCGCGGCCAGAAGGCGCTGATGCGCTGAACGGGTCAGCCGTGACATGGGCTGCAGAATAGACAATACGGGCTGGATCAGCAGGCAGGACACTCTGCGGAGCCGTCTTGCCACTGAGTTGATATGCTGTTTTCAGCCCTTCGCTATCAGGAAGAAATATTTTCATGGCTGATCTCAAAATCGCGGCACCAGCATTCCGGCGTCTGCCGAAATAACCTGGCCAGTTGTGTAAGGAAGGTTGCCTGCTGCAAGGGCGGCAACAATACGGCCTATCTCTGCGGGTTCTCCCACACGAGGAAACAGCGTGAGGCCATCTGCGGCACGTTTCCGATAATGCTCAATGACGGGTGCCGTCATCTCGGTCGCAATCAGTCCCGGCTGAACGTCGTAAACCGCGATATTTTCAGCTCCCAGCCGCACCGCCAGAGTTTTAGACACCATGGCCGCTGCCGCTTTGGAGGCACAATATTCTGAGCGTGCTGTTGCCACGGCAACGGCATTGGACGAGGTAATGTTAACAATAGAGTAAAACACCTCAGCCGAACGCGGTCGTGCAAGCAAATAACGTGCAAATTCTTGAGACAAAAAGAAAACCGCCTTTGCATTCACAGCAAAACAGCGGTCCCAGCTTTCCGGGGAAACATCCAGCATGTCTCCGCGCTGCATCACTCCCACGCCAGCATTATTAACCAGTGTTGTAACGGGTCCGAGTTGTGCTTCGATTTCTGCAAAGATATCGCTATAGATCTCCTGTTTCGTCACATCAAAGGGAAGTGGCATAACTGCCCCCCCAAAAGCTGAAAGATGCCTCACGGCTGCAGCCAGTTCGTCATCATCAGCCAGCCCATTCACGGCAAGAGAAAATCCCTCTTTTGCCAAAGCCTCAGCCACCGCCAGCCCGATGCCTCTGGAAGCTCCGGTGACAAGCGCAACCTGTGTCATGCAGAAGCACCCTTCCGCAGCAGTTCGCGCGCGATAATCATGCGCTGAATCTGGTTTGTGCCTTCATAAATCTGGGTGATTTTTGCATCCCGATACAGGCGTTCAACTTCAAAACCACGAATGTAGCCAGAGCCGCCGAACACCTGCACAGCATCGGCTGTACGGGCAACTGCAATATCCCCGGCAAAGCATTTCGCCATAGAGCAGGCGCGTGTGGCATCCAGCCCGCGATCAATTTTCATAGCGGCAGAGTAAACCAGAAGACGGGCAGCCTCGATGTCCTTCGCCATGTCAGCCAGCAGCCACTGCACACCCTGAAATTCAGAGATATGTTTGCCAAATTGCTTGCGCGTGCCCGCATAATCTACTGCGGCTTCAAGGCCCGCTTGCGCAATCCCTACAGCCAGAGCGGCAATGCCGACGCGCCCTTTGTCCAGAACGCTCATCATCATATGAAAGCCGCGGTTCATCTCGCCCAGCACGGCATCATGGCCAAGACGCACATCCTGAAAATCCAGTGCGCCTACCTGACTGGCACGCTGGCCCATTTTGTGCTCCTTGGGGCCCCGCTCCACCCCTTTAGCGTGCAGATCCACGATAAAAATAGACATCCCCCGATTACCGGCTTCTTTATCCGTGCGGGCCAGCACAAACCCTGTGTCTGCCACAGGTGCGTTATGGATCCAGATTTTGCCGCCATTCAGCACCCAGCCATCCCCGTCCCGGACAGCAGTTGTGCGAATGCCAGACACATCCGTTCCAGCTTCCGGTTCGGTAATGCAATAGGCGACCTTCCGCTTCATGGACATGACATCAGGCAGCATTTTCTGCTGCTCCGGCGTTCCATGCCGGACGAGCAAAGTGGAAATAAGTTCCACTAACCCACACTGATCCGCCACACTGGCGTAACCACGGGAGAGTTCTTCCATCACCACAGCATAGGTCAACGTATCAAAGCCAGGGCCGCCCAGTTCTTCCGGCACTGCAATGCCAAACAGGCCGAGCTTGCCCATTTCATCATAAATTTCAGTCGGAAAGCGTTCTTCGCGGTCCAGAGCTTCTGCAGCTGGACGAACCACGTCATTCACAAAAGAACGTGTTGTTGAACGAACTTCTTCTTGTGTTTCGTTAAGGAACATGACTGCCTCCTCGTTTTATAACCATGTAGTTACTTATGAGATAAATAAAACCAGCGCTTCTAAAGACGTTGGTTTCTTCTTGAATATTTATAAAATCAGAGTGACAACCCCATTGGAGAGTCTCTGAACAGAGCGGCATCCATTTCCTTAAGGTCGGGCGCAACATGCAGCGTGCCGGAAGCCTGAGAAAGAATATCTCGCTCTATATCAATTCCGGGAGCAATCTCCGTAACCGTCAGCTTTCCGTCCAGAAGCCTGATAACGCAGCGTTCGGTTACGTAAGTAATGTTCTGCCCCTTCTCTGTCGCTTGACGACCAGAAAAACTAACCTGTGCGACTTGGGGAACAATTTTGGCAATCTTCCCCTCTTTATCGATGATCAGCCGGCCATCCTCTATGTGCATTTTGGCGCCCGCGTTAAAATTCCCAGAGAAAATAATGCGCTTTGCCCGGCTGGTAATATCAACAAACCCCCCGGCTCCTGCTGTCCGATGAGGTGTTGCTGCCAGACGGCTGACATTTACAGAACCATCTTCCCCTATTTCCAGAAAGGACAGTAAAGAACAGTCAAAACCACCCGCCTGAAAATAAGAAAACTGATGCGGCGATGCGACGAAAGCTTCCGCATTGCTTGCACATCCAAATTTGAAATCAAGCAGAGGAACGCCCCCCACAGCACCTTGCTCAATCACCCAGGTGACGGCGCCATGCTGCCCTTCTTCAAGTAAAATACGGGGAACATTAGCGGAAATTCCAAAGCCTATATTAACGGCCCACCCTTTTTGTAGCTCCTGCGCGACACGGCGCGCCATAACCTTAGAGGGGCCAAAGGCGGGACACTCAAAACTGGAAAGAGGACGGAAAATTTCGCCGGAAATTGCAGGATCATACAGTGTTGCAGTTGTCTGCAACTGATCGGGAGCCTCGACCACAACATCCACCAGAATGCCAGGAACCTTTACATCATGCGGCTTCAGTGTCCCCTGAGCAGCAACACGACGCACCTGCGCAATAACCAGCCCACCGTTATTGTGCGCTGCCAATGCCATTTCCATGGCTCCCAGGGTCGCGCCCTCCTGCTCAAACGTCAGATTACCTTTTTCGTCGGCGGTGCTGGCGCGAATAATGGCCACATCCGGCTTCAATGCAGGAAAGTAGAGCCAGTCTTCCCCCTCAAACTGCATGACCCGAACAATGGGCTGCTGCCGTGCCGTTCCATTCATGGCGCATCCTTCACGACGCGGATCGGCAAAGGTGTCCATTCCGACTTTTGTCAGTACACCCGGCCTTAAGGCGGCTCCTTCCCGTAGCATGTCAAAGATGATGCCGGATGGCACATTATAGGCTGCCAGATCTTCACTCAGAATACGCTGCCAGATCAGCGGAGGCTCTGCATTGCTTGGGCCTGAGGGATAAGACCCCCCAATAATACGTCTGATCATCCCCGGTTGTGCAAGGTGGTCCACGCCCTTTGTGCCAAACATATCTCCCGCACAAATGGGATGGATGGTTGTCAGGCTCGCGGGGGCTCCCTCTGCGGCATAACGCTGCCCTAGCGCCTCCAGCACCGCATCTGGACACAGCAACCCAGATGAGGAGTTGACCGCAATGGTGGCGCCGTTTTGTATGAGGCCTACAGCTTCCGCGGCGGTTCTGATTTTCGTCATGGAATCCGGTCCGTTTTTATTATTATCTAACCAGTTGGTTACTTAAGGAAGTGAATACGAGAATTTGTCTCCACGCAAGAGCCAGTTTCATGGTCTCGGTAACTTTCCGGGCATTAGTCGGTATCAGTCTCCTGCCCGGATAAAATCAACGGCTCTTTCGGCAATCATCACAGTCGCAGCATTGGTATTCGACCCGAGCAGAGACGGCATGGCAGAGCTATCGCAAATCCGCAGTCCGTCTACGCCATAGACCTTCAGAAACGGATCAACCACAGCGCCCTGCCCAGAGCCCATACGGCATGTGCAGGTAGGATGATAAGATGTGCGCCCATACTGCCGCGCATAAGCCTCACACTCCTGCAGAGACGGCGCTTTATCCTTGAAAAAACAAATCTCGCGGATGTGCTTTTGGAGGGAAGATTGAGAAAACATCTCGTAACTCAGCTTTACCCCTTTTGCAGCCAACCGCAGGTCATCGGGATGAGACAGAAAATTTGGATCTACCTGCGGACTCACTCGTGCGTCAGCAGAATGAAGCCGCACAGTCCCGCGTGATTTTGGCCGCAAAAGATAACTGTTAAGGGTTATCCCTGACCGCCCTTTTGGAACGGTCATAACGCCGGCTTCCGCCCCTGCCCCTGCAAGAAAATGGAACTGGATATCAGGAATATCGACAGTCGGGCTTGTGCGCCAGAACGCCCCCGCTTCCACAATATTGGAGGCTGCGGCTCCAGTCCCAAACACCGCATATTGCAGCCCGGACCAAGCCATATTGTGCAGCTTGTTGTATTTATCCAGACTAATGTTCTTTTTTATTTCCGCAACAATATCAACGCCATAATGATCCTGTAAATTCTCGCCCACTCCGGGCAGATCCTGAACAACAGGAATGCCATGCTGTTGCAGATGGTCCGCTGGACCAATACCCGAGAGCAACATGAGTTTAGGGGTTCCTATTGCCCCGGACGTGACAAGAATTTCGCGCTCAGCGGCAGCCGTGATAACTTTGCCACCGACGACATACTGCACACCTGCCGCACGCCGACCTTCAAAGAGGATGCGCAAAACAAGAGAATTTGTCACAACCGTCAGATTTTTACGGTCCAGAGCCGGGCGCAAATATCCAACGGCTGTAGAACACCGCCTCTGATTCCGCACGGTCAGTTGATATAACCCTGCCCCTTCCTGCGTAGCGCCATTAAAATCACGATTATAAGGCAAGCCCATTTCCTGGCAGCTTTGCACAAAAGCCTGCGTGGTTACGTTGGGTGCAGTCATGTCCGAGACGCCCAGAGGCCCCGATGTGCCGTGCCAGGCCCCCGACAAAATAGTATTCTCCTCAGACTGCAGGAAATACTTCTGAACGTCCTTAAACGCCCAGCCAGTCGCCCCCTCCTGCTCCCATCTGTCAAAATCCGATGGGTGGCCACGCGTGAAAACCTCCGCGTTTATAGACGAACCGCCTCCAAGAACACGCCCCTGAACATAGGGAATTTTGCGGTTGTTCGCATGTTTCTGCGGAACGGTCTGTAATCCCCATGTCCAGGGCCCTCCCGTCATTTTCGCAAAGCCAGCCGGAATATGGATAAAGGGGTGGACATCCCGCTTCCCGGCTTCAATCAGACAGACTTTTACCGTCGGATCCTCGGAAAGGCGGCTTGCTAAAACACATCCCGCAGAGCCGCCCCCTACAACAATGTAGTCAAAGCGCGCTGTCATGATGCAATCCAGTGCGAACGTCTGTCCGTATCAATATGCACCGTTTTGAGCTGCGTATATTCTTCCACTCCGGCAAGGCCAGCTTCACGCCCCCAGCCAGACTGACGAAAACCTCCAATAGGCGTTTCCGGGCCACCCGTCATAATGGTATTGACCCAAAACCGCCCCGCTTTGACCCGCCGGGTCACAGTCAGAGCTTTGCTGATATCCGGCGTCCAGACGGAAGCGGCAAGCCCATACACGGTGTCATTCGCCAGCCGGATTGCATCTTCTACCGTTTCAAAACGGAAGGAAGACAAAACAGGACCAAAGATTTCATCACGCGCAATCGCCATGTCTGGCGTTACATGCGTAAAAAGAGTTGGCGCAATATAACGCCCTTTTGCACACGCGATTTCCAGTCCGCCACATTGCAAAACAGCACCTTCTAATTTACCTTTTGCAATATAGTTAAGAATTGTCTCGTTTTGAGCATCCGTTGTAATGGCACCAATCTGCGTCTCAGGATCAAACGGATTGCCAACCCGAATTTTTGTCATTTTTTCAGCAACACGGCGCTCAAACTCATCCGCTACAGACTGTTCAACAATCAACCGGCTGGTCGAAACACAGCACTGGCCAGTGTTAAAACTCACCCCAAAAGCGACTGCATCTGCGGCATCATCCAGGTTGCTATCTGCAAAAACAATAATCGGATTTTTGCCGCCCAGTTCCAGTCCCAGTTTTTTGAGGTTACTCTCAGCAGAAGCCTTAATGCAGGAGCGTCCAACTTTGGTTGAGCCTGTAAAAGACAGCATATCAATATCGGTATGCTCGGCCATAGCCTGCCCGATAACGCTGCCGGAGCCCGTCACAACATTATAGACACCTTTGGGCAGCCCTGCCTCGGCCAGAATGTCGGCCATAAGCAGGGTTGTGGCACTGGTCACCTCAGCAGGTTTAACCACCACAGTGCAGCCGGACGCGAGAATAAACGGAAGCCTCTCGCACAAGATCATAAAAGGGAAATTCCAGGGCGTAATAAGCCCTACCACCCCGATGGGCTCCCTCAGAACCATTCCAAAAAGGGAGGAGCCCAGATTGTTAAATGTATTGCCATGCAGCAAGCGGGCAGCACCGGCAGCCGTCTCAAAACAGGCAATCGCGTGGGTAATTTCTCCCTTAGCCTGAGTGAAAGGTTTTCCGTTCTCCAGCACCTCCCAATACGCAATGTCTTCCGCTCGTTCACGGAGGAGAGTGGCTGTGCGCAGAAGAACATCTGCACGCTCTGCCCCTGACTGCTGCGCCCACGGCCCCTCATCAAACGCTTTACGGGCCGCGGCCACGGCATCATCAAGGTCCTGTTTTGTACAGCAGGCTATACGCGTCACACTATGTTCATGAGAAGGAGAAAACCGTTCATACATCTCCCGTCCATGCCGCCATTCGCCATCTATAAAAAATCCAAAATCACGCGGCTTGGCAGGAGTAGAAAAACGATCTTTCGTCGCTGTCATCAAATTCAGCCTTCCATTCGTATCGCACTGAGTCCTTTCAAAAGGATGCTTTGCCTTAAGAAATGGTCGGCTCTGTGCGAGGGGGCATTCCGCCTCTCCGTTGTGGTCGCCTGGCTCAGAAGAGCAAAAAGCGTTCTCGACTTTAAACGAAGAAAGAACCAATTAGTTACTTAAATCTGTTGCAAAAAAGTTTGAACACCTTCACCTTCTGTTGAAGGCGTATGCCCTTTTCTTTTGACTTAGCAGGCTGATGTCATTGACGCGCGCAACTCAAACCGCACGATCCCCTTCTACGCCACGTATTCGGGATGCTGAGGCAACAAAGCTTCGAATTCTGGAAGCCGCAAAGAAGGAATTTGCTCAGAACGGACTGGAAGGCGCACGCGTTGATGCGATTGCGCTTGAGGCTCAAGCCAACAAGCGTATGATTTACCACTATTTTGAAAGCAAAGAAAATCTCTTTAAAGTCATCATAGAACAGGCATATCTTGATATCCGTTCCGAAGAAGCGCGCCTGAAGTTAGAAACACTCCCCCCGAAAGAAGCGATTACAGAATTTGTACGCTTCACATGGGAATATTATCTTAAAAATCCAGAATTCATTACTCTGGTCAACAACGAAAACCTCAACAAAGCGCGGCACATCAAGAACTCTTCCACACTTCGTGAAGTCAGTAAAAAATTTGTTGCGCGTATTCAGGCCATTCTTGACCAGGGTGCACAAGAGGGCACATTTCGTCCAGGGCTGGATGCTGCGCAAGTCAACATTACCATTGCATCAATCGGCTATTATTACCTGACAAACAGCTATACTGGGTCAGTCATTTTCAATCGGGATTTTCTTTCAAAAAAAGCCCTGCAAGAGCGACTGGCTTTTAACATAGACACAATCCTGAGGCTTCTCTGCGCTTAGGATTTGGACCAATTATTTTATAAAAAGCAAAAAAATAAAAAAATATATTTCAGAATTAAATTAATTATTTTAGGAAATTGGGTAACTGGAGGAACGTAGACTTTCACCAAACCTATAACTCTCAATTCCGATAATTGCACTCCATCTCACCGATGCTGACGGAAAGAATACTCTTATCGAACGAATGACAGTATGAGCAGAATTGCGCCTTTAGCAGATGGAGAGTCCGCTTCCTGCAACGACCAGATGGCCGAAAATCCGCTCGATCACCCCATGGAGTGCCAGCGCTGTAGCGATACAGCACGGCTGGCACAAACGGACGGCTATCCGCAGCCATTCCACCGACATGGCCTTCACGACCTCGGAGAAGATCCTTTATCCGCTCTCACTGACTCTCGCTCAGACTATACCGGCGCATTCACAGACTTCCTGAAAAAAAATTAGATGGAAGCACAAACCTTATGGCTCTGCACGCCAATTGCCCCCCCCTAAATCTCCATTCAACCACAAACACAGAAGTGCATTTCTGTCCGCTTAAGCACTTTGATTTATTTTTACAGAAAAATTCTTCAAACAGTCATTGAATTTTTATTTATTAAAAATTTATATAACTCGATAATATTTTTTTTAAAAGATTTCCGCATAACTCCAATTCTATCGTGCGCTGAATTCCACTAATTCCAGCAAGGAAGGAAACGCATGAATGCCATCGTTGTGACGGCGCTGAAGCGACCTTACACATTTATTGTCTTGTCGCTTCTTATTCTCGCCTTTGGTGTGCTGTCCCTTTTCAACGCCCCGACCGATGTGTTTCCAAATATCCGGATCCCGGTGGTATCCGTAGTCTGGACATACGGTGGCATGCTGCCTGAGGAATTTGCTGGTCGTATCACCTATAATTACGAACTAGCTGTAACCTCCACGGTTGAGGGCATCGAGCATATGGAAAGCAGCTCCTACTATGGCAGGAGCATCGTCAACATCTACTTTCAACCTGGCACGGATATTGGAGAAGCTGAGGCTGAAGTTACTGCCATTTCTCAAACGGTTATCAAACAGTTACCCGATAATATTCCTGCCCCCATGGTCATGCGGCTGGAAGCATCATCCGTTCCGGTTCTCGCCCTTCAGATCACGTCTGAAAAACAGACTCCGTCTGACCTGTATAAAATCGCCATGACGCGTATTCGGCCCATTCTGGTAACGGTTCCGGGCGCGGTTTTGCCTCATCCTTATGGCGGCATGGACAGCTTCATTATGGTTGCCTTGAACCAGAAGCAGTTACAGGCACACCATCTTTCCGCAATGGATGTGCAGAATGCCCTGCGCAAACAGAACATCGTTCTGCCGGCTGGCGATCAGAAAATAGCCACAACAGACTGGATGGTTCAGACCAACGCCACGCCCCGCTCCATGAAGGAGCTTGGCGACATTCCGGTCAAACGTGTTGGGAATGCCGTTATCTACGTGCATGACGTGGCGCAGGTTTACCGTGGAGGACACCCCCAGACCAACCTTGTGCTTGTTCAGGGCCGCCAGGGTGTGGAAGTGGTCGTGATGAAAAGCGGTGACGCCTCGACACTGGATGTTGTGGCACGCACCAAGGAACTTCTACCTCGTCTCCAGAAACTTGTTCCGCCTGACGTGCATATTTCTCTCCTCAGCGATGCGTCTGTTTTTGTGAAAGACGCCATTAAGGACGTTGTGCGTGAAATGGTGACAGCCGCCATTCTGACCGGGCTTGTTGTTCTGTTGTTCCTAGGGTCATGGCGCTCCACCCTTATTATCGCCACATCCATTCCCCTCGCCATTCTCACGGCCATTATCTGCCTTCTTCTGTCTGGACAGACCATCAATGTCATGACGCTGGGCGGGTTGGCACTCGCTGTCGGCATTCTGGTGGATGATGCCACCGTCATGATTGAAAACATTGATACCCACCTTGAAGAAGGCAAGGAGCTGGAGCCCGCGATTATTGATGCCGCCAACCAGATTGTGGTGCCTACACTGGTATCCACCTTGTGTATCTGCATTGTGTGGACACCACTTTTTCGTTTGAGCGGTGTCGCAGGCTGGCTGTTCATGCCCATGGCAGAAGCCATTGTTTATGCCATGCTGGCATCCTTCATTCTGTCTCGCACATTAGTGCCAACCATGGCCAAATATCTTCTGGCCGGTCAGGTCCATCCGGGTCTGCACAGTGATGAACATCTCGCTCTGCCCAAAGGTTTTCTGGGGCGTTTCCAGAACCGATTTGAGCACGCGTTCCATAATTTCCGCGCCAGCTATGGTCGGATGCTGGAACGTATCATTGCGCGCCGCGGTCTTTTTGCCATGGGCTTTCTGGGACTATCGGTCCTTTCACTAGGATTGTTCCTGATATCCGGCCAGGATTTCTTCCCGGAAGTGAAATCAGGCATGATGCAGATGCACATGCGTACCCCCTTAGGCATGCGCATTGAAACAACAGGTCGCATCGTCTCTCTGGTTGATGATCGGATTCAGCAGCTTCTTCCGGGGAAAGTCTCTGGTATCATCAACAACTGTGGCTTGCCCGAAGGGCCTCATAATCAGGCTTTCATCCCCACCCCCTCTATCGGCACGCAGGATTGCGACCTGACAATTTCGCTCAAGGATGAGGAATCTCCGGTTTGGACGTATCGCAAGCTCCTCCGTAGCGATTTATCTGCCAAATTCCCGGGCAGCGTGTTTACCTTTCAACCCGCTGATCTGACAGAAAAAATACTCAACTTTGGATCACCCGCACCCATTGATATTCAGGTTTCTGGCCCAGATATTCGTGACAATTACCAGTATGCCCGTCTTTTGGTGAACAAACTGCGTGCCATTCCGGGCACGGCGGATGTGGTGATCCAGCAAACCATGAAAACGCCGACCTTGTTCGTGCAGGGCAACCGGACGTTCGGTCAGGCTACCGGCATGACCGAAGCGGATATTGCCAATAACGAACTGATGACTCTTTCTGGTAGCCAGACTGTCGATCCTCAATACTGGCTTGACCCGAAAACAGGCATCACATTCCCGCTGAACGTCTATGTCTCACAAGACCAGCTGACCCATTATAATGATTTGCTGACCATTCCTGTTGATAAAGGCGACAATGACCCTAAAGGCACGGATATGCAGCTTCTGGGCAGCATCAGCACTGTGACGCCAACAGGTACACCGGGACAGGTATCCCATTATAATTCCATGCCGGAAATTGATGTCTATGTTTCAGCTGAAGGCACTGATCTGGGCTCTGTTCTGGCCAGGGTAAAACAAACCGTTGCCAGCACACAAAAGGACCTTCCGCAAACAGCTGCTGTCGATATCCGCGGGCAGGCCGTGACCATGCATGGAGCGTATGCAGAACTCATTGCCGGTCTGGTTGTCTCTGTTGTGCTGATCTACATGCTGATTGTTATCAACTTCCAGTCCTGGATTGATCCTTTCATCATTATTTCCGCACTGCCGGGAGCTCTTGCCGGAATTGCCTGGAGCCTGTTCCTGACCCAGACACGTCTTTCTGTTCCGGCATTGACGGGCGCTATCATGTGCATGGGAACAGCGACGGCAAATTCCATTCTGGTTGTCTCTTTTGCGAAGGAGCGTTTCGCCCTGCACGGTAATGCCCTAGTTGCAGCCGTAGAAGCCGGGTTTGGACGCATTCGTCCGGTTATCATGACAGCCTCTGCGATGGTGATCGGCATGGTGCCGATGGCAACCAGTAATTCGCAAAATGCGCCGTTAGGTAAGGCCGTTATCGGCGGCCTTATTGTCGCAACGGTTTCAACGCTTCTGTTTGTGCCGTGCGTTTACGCAATTTTCCACAATAGCTCTCATACAAAAAACCGCAGTCCGTCTGAAACGGACCATACAAATGGGCAGGAGGCCGTCTGATGTTCAAAATTACAAAAAACCGACTGTTTGTCGGCGCCCTGCTCTGTGTGCTTGTAGGATATGTGGCGTATCTGGAACTACAGCATCTCCGTAATCAGGTGACGCTGCAGGCAGACGCAACCCATGCCAGCGTCCCCGATGTAGCCGTGGTCCAGCCCAAGCCTGCACCGTCCACACTTGCCATGACCCTGCCGGGGAATATCAACGCATGGTACGAAGCGCCCATTTATGCGCAGGTCTCCGGTTATGTGAAAATGTGGAACAAGGATTACGGCGCGCCGGTAAAAAAAGGGGATACCCTGGCGGAAATCAACGCCCCGGGGCTGGATGCGCAATATGCACAGGCCAAGGCTGACCTTCAGGTAACACAGGCCAAATATGGCCTTGCCACTGTTACGGCAGACCGCTGGCGGTCGATGGGAAAATCTCAGGCTGTATCGGGGCAGTCAGTTTCTGTTCAAAACGCCAATGAACAGTCAGCCCGTGCTGCGTTGGAGGCCGCCCAGCACAATGTGGACCATTATGATGCGCTTGAACGCTTCAAAACCATTGTTGCCCCGTTTGACGGTGTTGTAACGGCCCGAAACATTAGTGTGGGAGATTATGTTGGCGCAGGCGGTGGCAATCTGAACGCCAATGGCACGGCCAGTGAACTGTTTACCGTAGCAGACACCCATGAGATGCGTCTTTTTGTTTCCGTGCCTGAGGTCTTCTCCTATGTTCTGAAACCCGGACTGAAAGCCCGGGTGACGGTGCCGCAATATCCCAATCAGGTTTTTACAGCCAACTTTCTGACCATAGCCAAGGGCTATGACCCCAATACGCGCACAGCCATTACAGAATTCACAATTGATAATGCTGACCAGAAATTGTGGCCCGGCACTTTCGCCACCGTTTCCCTCTCTGCTCCGGCAGAAGGCGGAGTTTATACAATTCCAACCGGGGCATTAGTGTTTCAGGAAAAAGGGATGCAGGTTGTCACGGTCGATTCCCAGAACAAGGCGCACTACAAAAACATAACCGTAGGTCGCATGTCAGACGCTTACACCGAAGTGGATGCCGGCCTCACCCCGACCGACCATATTATTAACAACCCTCCGGCTGATCTCCTCGAAGGACAGACCGTGCGCCTGAGTGCGCCTGAAAAAGGATATCTAACATCCGCCAGCAACAGTGATGAGGAGGATGACGAATGAGCATTATCCTTACACGCCCCCGGATATCCCGCCGAAAGAAAGCGCTTGTGGCGAAAGGCGCTGCGCTTGCGACACTCATGGCGCTTAGCGCATGTGATCTGGCCCCTGCCTATCAGGCTCCCCACTTCATTGTGCCGGCCTCCTGGCACGGGCAAGGATTATTCCATGAGGCACAGCCGCAAGAGACTGTCATACGGTCGGACTGGTGGACACAGTTTAACGATCCGACACTGAATACGCTTGAAGCACAGGCAATGGATGGCAATGCCGATCTGCAAGCCGCCGCTGAACGCTTTATTCAGGCGCGATCCATTGTTATGGAAGCCCGGTCTGACCTGCTGCCGCACTTTGCACTGGCATTTGGCTCAAGCAATAATAAAAGCTCTTCAGATCGGCTGTTCCGTTACAAAGGGCCGATTACTGCCACTGATGAGTTCTATGGGGGCATGGCCAGTTGGGAGCCTGACATCTGGTCTTCCATTCGCAACCGTGTGCGCGCGCAAAAATATTATGCGCAGGCACAGGCCGCAGAGTATGCCTCTGCCCGGCTCAGCCTCCAGGCCGAACTGGCAACTGATTTCTTTGCCCTCCGCGGGCTTGATGCACAGAACGCCATCTATGAGCAATCCATCAGCTATTATCAGCAGGCGCTCCGCGTCACCCAGACACGACTTGATAATCAGGATGCAACCGGCATTGATGTGGCACGTGCCAAAAACCAGCTTTACATGACGCAGGCTCGTCAGCTGGATGTACAGGCGCAGCGTGAAGTGCTGGAACATGCTCTGGCCGTTCTGGTCAATGCGTCCCCCTCATCCTTTCATATTCCTCAAATCGTCGATCAGGATGCGGCGGAACCTGTTTTTCCGCTGGGCATGCCATCCGAACTGCTGCAACGCCGTCCGGACATTGCTGTCGCCGAGCGTGAAATGGCGCAGGCCAACCGGGCCATTGGCATTGCACGTGCAGCATTTTACCCACACGTGTCTTTCAACGCGAATGGCGGCTTTGACGCCAACGGGTTTGATCTGGCCAATCTGGCAAACAGCATGTGGTCTTACGGAGCCTCTGTCACCATGCCGCTGTTTGAAGGCGGCCTGCGCAGAGCCCAGCTTCAACGCACATGGTCAAACTACCGCGAAACACGTGACCATTATCGCATGGCGGTTCTGTCTGCCTTTAAGGATGTTGAAAACGGCCTGTCGATGACGGCACGCCTGCGGGCAGAAAATAGCCGGCTAAAGCAGGCTGTTGACGCCGCCATGCAGTCGCAGACATTAACTATGACGCTCTATAAAGGCGGCGCTGACGGCTATCTGGATGCGTTGATTGCACAGGTCAACACGCTTGATGCCCGTATTGAACAAGCGCAGGTGCAAGCCCGCGCACTTCAGGCCGCCGTCGGTATGGTGCGCGCTTTGGGTGGTGGCTGGAACGACAAACTCCTTCCCTCGCCTGATCAAACCATGACGTTCACGGGCTTTCAGTATGACGGTCTGCATCACCCCTCCCCGGCTGGCGGAATTGATATTCCCCCCACCCCCGAACAGTATGAAAATCTAACAGCCACTGCGCCGACACGTCCGATAACCAAGCCATAAAAAAGAGGAGTGAACTGCGTTATCTTTAACTGAATTGTCCCAGCTTTTGTCGTAACCAGAAGCTCGGGACAATTCCGACCGCCTCGAACTTCTGCTTTACAATGCTGGTCTTGTTATTCCTCAACGCGACTGGCTGCTGCACTGAGGTTCGGCGGGCGTTCAAATACTCACCATCCCTGTTCCGTGGGAAGAACGAACAGTTCTGCAACATCCATCCGAGGCGGTGATTTCAGAGCAAAAAGGATGGTGTCTGCAATGTCTTCGCCCTCAAGAAACGTCATGGAAGCTGCCAGATCATCCATTTGTTTGCGGTAAGCCGGGTCCGTAATCTGGTCATACAGTTCCGACTTCACGGCTCCGGGCTGGATACAGGTGACGCGAATATTGTGCTTTGGTCCAATCTCCATTCTAAGCCCATCGGAGAACGCCGTAACTGCGGCCTTGGTGGCGCAGTAAACGGCCAGGCCGGTAAAGACTTTCCGGCCCGCGATTGAAGACATGTTGAAAATATGGCCCGAATGCTGTGCGATCATCTGAGGGAGCACAGCTGCCGTTGCGTTGAGGACGCCCGATATATTCACGTCCACCATCTGTTTCCACTCATTCACTTTCAGACTGTCAACGCTGGATAAGGGCATCAGGCCAGCATTGTTGACCAGCACATCTATCCTGCCGAATTGCGCAATGAGAGCAGCAGCAGCGTGTCCGACGTGCGAAGAACCTTCTGTTGCAGACCAACAAGTCCATCATCGAGATCGCGCTCACCATTGGTTATGAAAGCCCGAGCCATTTTGCGCAGGTCTTTCGCAGAGAAACCGGCGTTACCCCACGCGATTACAGAAAGCTATAATGGCCTAGAAGGAATACGCTCTTTCATTCCCTCACGGTGCTGACACAATGATCATGCTCTGTCCTGCCACGCCAGAAGGCAGAGAGCCTGCATACAGACCGCCCCCAGCGGTAGCCAGATAAATCCAGCCATAATCCAGAATGATAACTCCGATGGCTGTGTAACACCCCCTTCAACGTAATGGCCCTGTGACAGGAACTGCGCCAGAACAAAGCCTGTCAGCCCCATGGCCAGCTTTGTAACCCATGTGTTGATCGAAAACGCCAGACCTGCCAATCCGGTCGAGGTGCGGGGATCACCATCATCCACGGCTTCCGCCAGCAAGGTGTAATACAACGGAGACATCACGCCCTGAGCCAATGCGAGAAAAGCGACGGACAGGAAGAACCCCGCCATGGACGCACCCACCACAGCCATTGCCAGATAGGCTGCTCCCTGCGCGATCAGGCATAGGATGCCGCTCTGCACATTCCCTACACGTTTGGTCAGCGGCAGGCACGCCGGCACACCCGCGAACAGCAGCACGGTGATGAAAGTAATGATATTGGCCCCGAGTTGCTCCGTGCCTCCCAGAATGATGCGGGCATAATAGAGAGCAAACCCGAACAGTGCCGCCTGCCCTACAAAATAGAAGAACGCGAGCAGATTGCTCAGCACCCATCGCCGGTTTCCCAGAAGATGACGCAACGTGACTAAAAGGTCCTGCCGGACGGGGGCTGGCGGATGCCGCACGGTGCAACCGCGCGCCACGCACAACCACAGAATACTGCCCAGAACCGACAGGACCAGCACATAGACCGCCATGCCATATCGGTGCTGCGCCGCACTATCACCCCCACCCAGCCAGGTGATAGCGGGAATGGTCAGCAGCGCCACAAGCAGCGATCCAGCCTGACAGCCCATCATGCGGAATGCATTCAGGCCCACGCGCCCTGTAGCGGAGCGGCTCATCATGACAGACAGTGCACCATAGGGCGTGTTGATGCACGAATAGATGGCACCAAACACGATATAGGTCAGCCCTGCCCAGAGGATTTTCCCATCAGGCGAAAGCGGCAGAGCCAGAAAACACAGGAAACCCGTTACGCCAAAGGGAATGGCAAGGAAGCGGATCAGACGTGGGACGATCTGGCCGCCGACGCGGTCAACAGCATAGCCGATGGCCGGATCGCAGAAGGCATCCACAACACGGGCTACGAGCAGTATCCATGATACGGCCAGCAGCGGCAGACCATAGATATCTGTGTAATAATACATCAGGTAAGAGGACGTCATGCCCCACATCATATTGGAGGCAGCATCCCCACAGCCGTATGCCATCTTTTCTTTCGCGGAAAGCGCCCGCTTATTTTCCATTATTCTGCTTTCCCTGAAATTTTTAGGCTACGCCACGCTATCATGTGGTTGTGAAACGACAAGCCGGGGCAGCCCTCCTCACTCCATTGGCATGCCCATGCGTGCTTTAAGGAATACGGAAGAGCGCCATAAGCAGGGCTTGTTTGACACTTATCGCACTCCCCCTTGCTATTTCAGGAGGACCTTGAGGCTGCTCAAAAAGAAAACTGACAACTTTGTTTTTTAATTCAACGCCTCAAGCAGCGCTTTATGAAAGGCCGCGGGATCCTGCAACTGTGGCGTATGTCCCACATTGGAAAATTCAACCAGCTTTGCACCGGGAATAGCCGCTGCTGCTGCCTTACCCAGTTCAGGGTAATGCCCCACCTTTGCGCGCACATCTGGGGGAGCACCGTCACTCCCTATCGCTGTTACATCTTTGTCCCCGATCATCAATGTCGTCGGAACGGTGAGACGTGGCAGGTCATAGATCACAGGCTGTGTTGCAATCATGTCGTAAAGCAACGCGGAATTCCACGCGACACTATCGGCATCTGGCCCCCGATACATCCCGGCAAGCATCTGGACCCACGGTTCGTAGTCCGGTCGCCATTCATTCGCATAATAGACTTTTTGTTCGTACGCCCGTATCTGCTCAGCTGTCTTGCCTCGTTCACGGGCATACCATTCGTCCACGGTTCGATACGGCACACCCTTGGCCTGCCAGTCTTCCAGCCCCAGAGGATCAACCAGAACCAGTCTGGAAATATCCTTTGGAAACATGAGAGCATACCGAACAGCCAGCATCCCACCAGTAGAGTGACCAACCATAGAGACCTGCGAGATGTTCAGGTGCTTAAGGAGAGCATGGGTATTGCTGACAAGCTGTCCGAAAGTGAACTGATAGGCCTGCGGTTTGCTGGACTTGCAAAAGCCGACCTGGTCTGGGGCGATAACCCGATAGCCTCGGTTAGCCAGAACGTGAATTGTGTTTTCCCATGTTGCGGCACAGAAGTTTTTACCGTGCAAAAGCACAGCGACCCGCCCGTTGGGATGCTCGGGCCGGATATCCATGTAGGCCATGTGTAACGTCTGTCGCTGGGACTGAAAGGAATATTCCGCAACAGGCCAAGGGTATGAAAAACCCTGTAATTCAGCCCCATAAACAGGACCATCCTGTGGTGCTGCCTTAACCTGTGAACTGAAAAGCGGGATTGTGGCTGCCAGCAACAAACAAAGTACGGAATATCGGCCTGATTGAACGCTCTTCATCCTTTAACGCCTTTCCTGAAAAGGATTTCGTCGAGACTATTGGGTAAGGACAGGAAAAAACAACAAACGGAGCTTGCGTTTCCTTCCTGACGTCATTCAAAAAAGCCACTTTCTGTAACTGGACGGGCGGCTTGAACTGGCTGGCTACGTGGCAACCTGATCTACAGCTCAAAATATATTATCGCAAAAGAGATAAAGAGCGCTCTCCATCACAAAGGCTTGAGCATTACGGCGGTCTTTAATCAGGCACTCCAGATTTCTCCCAGAGAAGGCCCCCTCCAGAAAAATCAATATCTCCTGTGAAACAGCAACAACGGAAATCCGCTCTTTAGGATTCACTTTCTCTGAGAACAGACTGACCGGTATTTTCCGTTTTAAGTAAAGGATTAGAGAAAATTACCGAATTCGCCCCAGTTCCACCTCTTCCAATCCGTGAGCTTAGAAACAGGTCTCTTATTGTAATCGACGAGAGATCTCCCCAACTCATAAGAACCGCGTCTTTTAGGAAGGATCTGTCATGCCCAGCCTGTTTGAGCCGATTAAACTGGGAAGCGTTTACGCTAAAAACAGAATTCTCATGGCACCGCTGACGCGCGGCCGAGCGACGCGTGAGCATGTTCCCACCTCCATCATGGCCGAATATTATGCGCAACGTGCCGGCGCCGGTTTGATCATCTCGGAAGCAACAGGAATCAGCCGGGAAGGTCTTGGATGGCCGTATGCGCCGGGCCTGTGGTCTCAGGAGCAGGTAGACGCCTGGAAGCCCGTTACGGCGGCTGTGCATGCAAAGGGCGGAAAGATTGTGGCCCAGCTCTGGCATATGGGACGCATGGTGCATTCCAGCGTGACAGGTCAACAGCCTGTATCCTCCTCGGCTACAAAGGCCCCTGAGCCACTCCATACTTACGACGGCAAGCAGCCCCCCGAAGTTGCACGTCCCCTGACCAAAGATGACATTGCCCGTATCCTGAACGATTACGAAAAAGCCGCCCGCAATGCTTTGGACGCTGGCTTTGATGGTGTCCAGATTCACGCAGCTAATGGTTATCTGATAGATGAGTTTTTACGAGACGGCACCAACCATCGTTCGGACGAATATGGTGGTTCTCCGGAGAATCGTATCCGTTTTCTGCGTGACGTTACGGAACGGGTGATCGCCACGATTGGCGCGGATAGAACGTCCGTAAGGCTTTCACCCAATGGCGACACACAAGGTTGCATCGACAGCCATCCCGAGCAGGTTTTCGTGCCGGCAGCAAAGCTTCTGAACGATCTCGATATTGCTTTTCTCGAGCTGCGCGAGCCCGGGCCGAATGGCACATTTGGCAAGACCAATCAGCCAAAACTACACGGTCCGATCCGCGAAGTCTTCACAAAACCACTGGTTCTGAATCAGGATTACACACGGAACGAAGCAATTGATGCGGTTGCAACCGGTGTGGCTGACGCCATTGCATTCGGTCGCCCTTTCCTTGCTAACCCAGATCTGGTGCATCGCCTGGAAGACAACCTTCCCTTGAACAAGGACGATATCCGCACTTGGTACACGCAAGGAGAAGAAGGCTATACCGATTATCTATGCGCACAGTAAACCGTCTTCGCATGAAGAAAGGTGCGTGTCTGATTGCCATGCGATCGGAACTTCCGAAGATCGAGCGCGAACTGAACAAGGCCGTGCAGGCTATTCTCGATGGCGTCCCGGGATCGCGCCTCAAGGACCGCATCGGTCAGCTTGAAGCGCGCAAGGCCGAAATCGAAACACGTCTGGCCGACGCACCGTCTCCCCCACCACTCCTTCATCCGAACATGGCGGAACTCTATCGCCAGAAGATCGGCGCCCTTCACGGCAGCCTCCAGGACGAGGCTAGCGGAATACAGACGAGAGAAGCGATCCGGTCTTTGATCATGCAGATCCGCCTCATTTCTGAGAAGGACGAGCTTGGGATTTTCCTTGAGGGGAAGCTGGTGGCGATGCTGGGCTTTGCCACAGACAGAAAAAACGCCATGCATCATCCAGATACTGGCGTTCTTAATAAATTCTTGATGCAGGATTCAATGGTTGCGGGGGAAGACAACCAACGATACTTGCGATTGGTAGACCGCGAGATACCCCGCCTCGCCGCATGACAGAGTAACCCTGCCAGAGCACATGATCACATGATCACATGATCACCTCCAACTAGAGGGTGTTATGCACTTTGGATGAGCAGGTTAGCTGCGTTTCTAAGCATGAAACCTGCGAAGGCGATGGTATGCATTGCGGCAAGCGTTGAGGCGCAGCGCTCGTAGTCTTTCACCAGCCTCCTGCACCGCGTTGCCCACGCGAACGATCTCTCTACGATCCAGCGACGTGGCAGCAGCACGAAACCCCGTTTAGCCTGAGGTAGTCTGACGATTTCGAGAGTGATATCCTGCTC
>NZ_JACRVS010000031.1:0-23346 GCF_018811985.1 Acetobacter sp. P5B1
CAAAGCCTTCATCTGACTGATCATCGAAGCATCCATGCCGCCATATTTCGCGCGCCACCGGTAAAACGTGGCGTTGCTAATCCCATGCTCCCGGCACAGGTCAGGAACCGGGACACCGCCCTCAGCCTGGCGGATCACACCCATGATCTGGGCGTCAGTAAAGCGATCACTCTTCATCAGAATCTCCTCAATTCTTACGCTGAGAAAATTCTCATTCAAAAGTCACTCTTTTTATGGGGGGATTACCATCCGTCTTGCCGGAGGCGTGAACGCCGGAGCCGGTATGCAGGGTTATAAAATCGTGGATCAGGAAAATCTGGTTGCGCTTCGGCCTGATATTATCCTGCTCATGGATCAGACCGCTGCTGCTATTCGCTCAGCTCTTCAGGCTGACCCTGGCTTTAAACTGACCCCGGCAGGCCGCAATCATGCCTTTGTGAGTATGGAAGGGGAACGTCTGCTGGGCTTTGGCCCCCGCACGCCTCAGGCCGCCCTTGATCTCGCCAGAATGATGGCCGCGGTGGGTCATCCTGCATGACCATGGCCCGGCGGCATGCAGTTCTGTTTCTGTGTGCTTTGTTGCCATTGCTGATGCTGATTATGGCCGTCTCCCTCAATATGGGGGCGACAGGCGTACATCTGACGGCTCTGTGGCAAGGTGATACGCAGGCTGATAGCTTTGCAGATCGGGTTGTGCTGACCCAGATCCGTGGTCCTCGTGTTGTTATGGCGGGTCTTACCGGAGCGGCTCTGGCTGTGGCTGGTGCTGTTATGCAGGGGCTTTTCCGCAATCCACTGGCTGATCCCGGATTGATCGGCGTGTCTTCCGGCGCAGCTTTGGCCACAGCCTGTATGATTGTGCTGGGCGGGGCATGGCTGGATTTAGGGGGCGGAGGCGTGCATGCGGCGATCATGGGGGCAGCGTGGGTCGTGCCCATGGCAGGCATGCTGGGCAGTTTTGCGGCAGCCTGTTTGCTCTATCTGTTTGCAACGCGCGGCGGGGCTACCTCTGTCAGTATGATCCTGCTGGCGGGTGTGGCATTCAGCGCATTTTCTGGCGCGCTAACAGGTATTCTTATCTTCCGTGCTAATGACACGGCCTTACGTGATCTGACCTTCTGGACCATGGGCAGTTTTGCAGGCGCGACATGGTCGCGTATTGGTCTGTTATGTCCCTTTTTGTTGGTGGCGGCCGGGATAACGGCATATCTGGCTTCGCCCCTGAATGCTTTGCTGCTGGGGGAGAGTGATGCACGACTGATGGGCTACCCAGTGGAGCGTATCAAGCGGCTCGCCATGTTCTCGGTTGCCTGCGCGGTGGGGCCCACGGTTTCCTTTGTTGGCGCCATTGGGTTTGTGGGCGTTGTGGTTCCGCATCTGGTGCGGTTGGTGACGGGGCCGGACCACCGGCTGGTGCTGCCGGGGAGTGCCTTGCTGGGGGCAATTCTGCTGATAGCGGCAGACACGCTGGCACGGGTTATTGCCATGCCGGCCGATGTGCCTGTGGGGATTGTGACAGCGGTATTAGGCACACCCGTTTTTGTCTGGCTGCTCACGCGTGTGCATGACAGGGAGGCACTCTCATGAGGCTATCCTTGCGGAACGCTGGCTGGCGCGTTCGAGGCAAAGATATTGTGCACGGAGCCTCTCTGGATTTTGAGCCTGCTCAGCTGACCGCCATTATCGGCCCCAACGGAGCTGGTAAAAGCACGTTGCTCCAGCTTGCCAGCGGATTGCTGCCTGCAACCAGTGGCGATGTGTGGTTGGGAAATGCTCCTATAACCACACTTCCGCCTGCTCAGTTGGCGGCTTGTCGGGCCATGTTGATGCAGGATTGCCCATTGCGCGCCCGGTTCACGTTGCGTGACCTCGTGGCAATGGGTGCCCAGGTTTCTGCTCCCTTCATGAGTAGCGCAACCCGTTTGGAGCTTGCGGACGTGTTGCTGGAACGGGTTGGGTTGGCAGCCTTTGCTGAGCGCGACGTCATGGACCTGTCAGGAGGTGAGCGCCAGCGCGTTCATCTGGCGCGGGTCTTGATGCAACTGGAGGCAGCGGTGAAGGATACGGGCAGGCCGCCGGGTTTTTTGTTGCTGGACGAGCCAATCTCGGCTCAGGATCTGTCCCGGCAGCATCTGGTGCTTAATCTGGCGCGCGCCCATGCCACAGCTGGTGGGGGAGTTGTGCTGGTCGTGCATGATCTGAACTGGGCTGCAGCCTGCGCGGACCATATTGTGGTGGTGCATGAGGGCGCTATTCACGCACAGGGGCCGCCGGAACAGGTTTTAACCAATGCGCTGGCGAGCCGCGTGTTCGGATTGGAAGAGGGACGTGTGAACGTGCATGCCGTTACCGGAAAACCCTACGTTTTACCGCATGATATGATTTGCCAATAATGGTTGAAGGAAAGAAACAGCCTATGTCGCAATATATTGCCATGAACCGCTTTTTGGTGGCTCCGGAAAATGAAGATGCTTTTCAGAAACGTTGGCTGGAACGTGAAGTCTTATTGAAAACTGTACCCGGTTTTGTCAGTTTTCAGTTTCTCAAGGGGCCTGAAAAAGAAGGCACCAGACTCTATGCCTCTCACACTGTGTGGGATTCATATAATGCGTTTGTGGACTGGACGCAGTCTGAGCAGTTTCGTCAGGCCCATGCAGGGGCGGGGCAGGGACGCGCTCTGACTGCCGGGCCTCCTGTGTTTGAAGGATTTACCGTGTTGCAGGATGTCACAGCCTGATATTTAAAATTTGTTGTATGATATTAGGTTAATGGCCTGAAACTCTCTCTGGGTTTCAGGCCATTTTATTGTTTGGTGGTTAAGCCGGTATGCTGATCACTAAATCCGGTGTCGTCATATATTTTTTGACGCGCATAAAGGCTGCTCGCGCACCGGTTGTCGCCAGAACCGGGTCAAACCCTGCATGGTCAATAGCGCTTTTAAATGCGTTCCAGGATGCGCCTCGTCCTCCCGGATCGGCTGCAAGGTGGCGGGCACCGAAGGTATCGGTAAAGCCTATTTTCTCAACAAGCTTTGTTAGAAAATTAGCGCCCAGTTTGGAGCCTTCTGCCACGTAGAGCCACCCTGCAGCGGTAGACGCATCCGGTGTGTCTACGGGGCTCACGTCCTCGGGGAAGGGCAGGCCGAGATCCTGCATATCCTGACAAACGTGTGTAAAGCGGTTTCTGGCGGTCAGATCCGGGATGATCTCCAGCAACTGAGCATGGTTGTACAGAGCATTAGCATCCCTGTGGAACAGATACTGTAGTTTCACAAAGCTCTTGTATTTATCAGCGTTGGAGAACAGGCCATGCGTCATGATGCCTTTATCCAGATCCTCATGAAGCGTGTAAGTGGCGTCTTTTAGGCGTAGAGAAAGGGAGAGGGGGTCAGACGTTCTGGTCATGTTTTTGGCCCTTACGACATAAACGCATTCAGAACGATGCAAATGTGTGTCTTATTTAACGCAAATGAGAATCATATGCAATAAGAGCTTGCTGAAACCTGATCTGCTGTGCATCATAAAATGAGAATGATTCTCAACTAATAACATGACGGATGCACAATGATAACGCTGCCTCTTTTCTGCCGGGCCATGCGTTACCGGATGCTGGCGACAACAGCACTGGCGTATGCTTGCGTAACACCGGTTTTTGCGGCCACGACGGAACCTGTTCCCGCCAAAACAGAAACATCAACCAAGGCCAGTGCAGGTAAAAATAGTCAAAAGTCCCCCTCGGTTTCGCCCGCTACAGTCGTACTGGGGCCCGTAAAAGTGCAGGGCAAGACTGATATTCTGGATTCCATGAAGTTTAATCCAGACAAGGATCATAGTGCGGTGGGGAAGGCGGGGGTGCTGACAACCACAACTACCCTCAAAACATTACGTGACCGACAGATAGACAGCCTGGAAGACTTTGCTCGACGAGTAGATGCTTCGGTTAACTATAGTAATGGTAATTCCAGTATCAACATTCGTGGCCTTGATCAGAACCGCATTCTGACCACCATAGACGGTGTGCGTATGCCCTGGGCAAACGATGGAGCCTATGCGGGGTCTTTCAATTCTGCTCAGGGAGGCGTCAATAATTTCGACTTCAATGCGCTTGGCGCCATCGACGTGGTTAAAAGCGCAGATTCCAGCTTTTTTGGCACAGGCGCGCTGGGGGGAGTGATAGCCCTGCGCACGCTGGATCCGGAAGACTTGCTTAAACCGGGTAAAACCTTCGGGGGGCTGACCAAACTGACCTACAATGGAGCCAGTGAGGCGGCATTGCTTAATCAGGCGTTTGCTGCACGTTACAAAAACACGGTCTTTCTGCTTCAGGGAGGCTATCAGAACGGGAGCGAAACCGGCAACCGCGGCGATATTTACGGATATGGCCGGACACGGACAGCAAGAAATCCTGCCTCATATGATCAGGGGAGTTTTCTGGGGAAAATCCGGCATTATTTTGCGGGCGGCCACAGGATTGGTCTGACTGGCGAATGGTTTGACCGAAACTATGACGAACGTACAAGAACGTCAGAAACAACGGCGACAAATGTCTATCGTACACGCAGTGAGAACCAGCGGTCTCGTGTATCTGCCAATTACGATTATCAGGCGAGTAGTCCTACCGCCCTGTTTAGCGAGGCCCATTTTCTGGCGTATTGGCAAAGCATTCAGACCGATACGGATATTACAAACAATGACCCCGCCAGACCTACGGCCTATATGCACCAGCACCTGACTTTGCCTGTAGAGTCCTATGGTGTAACTGGCTCAGCCACAAACAACATTTTCACTGGTCCTCTGCATCACGTGCTGACTTATGGTGGGGAAGTCTTTCTGACGGATACCTATCAGACTCAAACAGGCCAACGGGCTGTATCAAACGCCTATACCCACGATAATTTTTCCGACATGCCCAAAGTCCATGGGACGGATATGGGGGCTATTGTTCAGGATCGTATTGGCATTGGTCGGGGTGAATGGCTGCATATTACGCCCGGTTTCCGGTTTGATTACTTCCAGCGTGACCCGCACAATACGGCTTCCTACATGGCTAATGCCGGTTATGCAGGACTGCCCCACGGGGCGCATGGGTCTCACTTTTCGCCAAAGGTTCTGGTAGAGGCGCGTATTGCCAAAGACCTTATTCTGTATGGGCAGTATGCCGAAGCATATCGTGCACCCTCTGCAACCGAGGAATATCTGAATTACAGCACCCCGCCTGTTTATCAGGTTGTTGGTAACCCGGACCTTAAGCCTGAAAATAGCCGGGGATGGGAAGTTGGTATGAAATATGGAAATTCAGAACGCGGTGCAAAAATTTCCTTCTATGATAACCACTATCATAACTTCATAGACATGATGGGGATCAGCGGCTGCACTGGTTATATGCTGTGCTACGGCTCTACTAATCTGGCGCATGTCCGTATTTATGGGGTGGAAGCCAGCGGCAACTGGGCGTTTGATGACCACTGGCATGTATGGGGATCACTGGCATATGCGGATGGCCGTGACCAGGATCGGAATTTCCACCTGAGTTCGGTTTCCCCTTTTCGCGGTATTATCGGGTTTGGGTATAAGACAAAACGCTGGGGTGCTGATCTGTCGGGCACGTTTGCGTCCGGGCGTGACAATGCCAAATATCTGACTTCAACCGGCACATTAACCAACCAGTGGAAAACGCCCGGCTATGTTATTTTTGACATGACGGGCTGGTATAGCCCCTCATTTTATAAGCCGCTGCGTATTCAGGCCGGGATGTATAATATCTTTGACAAGGCATATTATAATGCGGCTTCTCTGCCATATGGTCAGTCCTCCAGTTCTCTCTCCGAGCGGTACTACACGCAGCCGGGGCGCTCTTTCAAAGTGACAGCCCGGATTGAGTTTTGAAGCCTCTGAATTTTGTACGGAAATTTTAAGAAATTGAGTGATCTACTTTCTGTAGAAACATTATTATATATCAATGGTTTGAAAAAATATCTTAATGTTAGTTTTGTGATCAGAAAGGTGAGAGGGAGCGCAGGAATTTGCGCTTTCCTCCGCCCTAAGGGGGAGATATTTTACTATACCCTCATTCTTTTCCTTGAAAACATACCGTTCGGACGGTATGCAAATTTCCATGAACAGGAAACCAAAACGCGTCAACAAACCAGATGTGGTGAAAAACGATCTGCTTAATGCGGCAGGGCGGATACTCGTCACGAATGGCATTCAGGCCTTTACGCTGGAACTGGTGGCAAAAGAGGCAAATGTCAGTAAAGGCGGTTTGCTGCACCATTTTCCTAATAAGAAAGCGTTGCTTGATGGTCTGTTTATGCGTGAGATGGACCTGTTTAAGCATGAAATTCTGACGTCGATACAGAATGACCCGGTCGAGTTCGGGCGTGCTGCGCGGGCTTATATTGGGCTCAATCAGGTTGGCACACATGAGACGCCAGTCATCATTCGCCATCTGCTGGCCGCTATGTTGATTGACCCACAACTTAGCCAGGAATGGATACAGCATTACTGGAGCGTTATCCGATCTGTTGGCCTGTTTGATGGCATGACGCCAGCGCTTTTGCTCGCCTGCATGGCTGCTGATGGCCTTTCTCTCTGGGACATTCTGGAAGCTGATATTCTTGACCAGAACACCCGTGAGGAACTCCATAGCCTCATGGCGCAGTTAACGCAGCCTCCAGGGAAAGCGCACTAAAATGCGAGGATATTTCTTTATCTTCATGACAGTGCTTTCAGAGGTTGTGGCGACTGCCGCTCAAAAAGAAGCTCTGGATTTTACCAGGATTCTTCCCACAATCGTCATGGTGATTGGCTACATCTCCTCCTTTATATTTCTTGCCCTGTCTCTTCGCCTTGTTCCTATGGGCATTGTCTACGCAGGCTCTGCTGGTCTTTCTATTGTTTTGGCTAATCTTGCAGGGTGGATTTACTTTCGGGATCAGCTTAGTGGGCATCAGGCTGCCGGAATACTTCTTATCTTGGTCGGTATTTCGGTTATTGCTGCTCCGCAGTAAAAACGAAATCTGCCTTTACTTTCGGAAATTACCATGTTGTGTCCAACCTGTTCAGAGATCCTGAAAAGGATGCTGCCTCTGCTCGCGGTCTGCTGCCTTTTGGGCTGTAAGCCGACATCGTCTCCGGTAAAGCATCAGTCTCTTCCTGCTGTGCGGGTTCTCAAGGTGCAGGATGCCTCATCTGGGAAGACTGTTTTTGTTGGGCGATACAGCGCGAGCAGAAGTATTCCCCTTGCTCCAACGCAGGCGGGGCGTCTTACAGCAGTCTCTGTCGTCAACGGTCAGTATGTTCATCAGGGCGATGTTCTGGCGGTATTTGAAGACAGACTTCTGCTGGAGGTGGAAGCGCAGGCTCAGGGCGAAGTTGATGCTGCCCGCGCCGAACTCAATCAGGCCGCAGCGACCTACAAAAGAAGCCGGGGGCTGGACGCGATAGGGGGACTGTCCTCTGGAACAGTCGAAGAGCGTGCTGCTTCATGGCGGCTGGCTGAGGGAAAATACAAATCAGCCCTTGCGGCTTTAACGCAGGCTCAGATTCAGGTGGCTGAAACCAGAGTGCGGGCTCCTGAAGATGGTCAGATCATCAGCGTCACGGGCATTCCGGGGAGCCTCGTTGGGGCCGGGAGTGAAATCATCCGGCAGTCTGCAGGCGCGGCTGAAGTCCACTTCAAGGTTCCCTCATCCTCGTCCTGGACGGTTGGGGATGCGGCGGAGGTAAGTGTGCCTGCCAGCCAGCATGGCCAGTCCGTTCCTGCTCTTATCAGAGATGTTGGCAGTGTGGATGAGGCAAGTCAGACGCAGGAGATCAAACTGCAGCTGGCCCATCCGCTGCCTGTGGCAGTCAACAGCCTCGTCACGGTTCGTCTTGCACCGCATGAGGTGTCCCATGTGGCGCGGGTGCCGCTCACAGCTCTGGTTTCAGAGGATCAGATACATGCGCATTTGTGGGGAGTGACAGAAGGGCAGGAGCCTCGCCTTGTTCTGCGCCACGTAAAAATTGCCGGGTTGAGAGGGGCAGATGCGTTAGTGGAAGGACTGAAGGCCGGGGAACGGATTGTCACCAATAGTGATGCGTCGTTCCATCAGGATCAGGCGGTTCAGTGTGTCAGTCAGGCGAGTGACCGCTGATGATGGAGCGTTTCAACGTCTCGCGGTGGGCTGTGGGACACCCGGCACTTGTCAGCTTCATGATGGCCTGTTTGTTTCTTGCCGGGGGATACGGTTTTTTCCACCTTGGCCGTGCAGAGGACCCGGCTTTTACGCTCAAGAACATGATTGTTTCTGCGCAATGGCCGGGGGCAAGTGCTCAGCAGATGCAAAGGCAGGTTGCGGAGCCGCTTGAACAGGGGCTGCGTGATGTCGAAGCTATAGATATTCTCAGCACCTATTGTGTTCCGGCAGCGTGTGTGACGCAGGTTTTTCTCAAGGATGATGAGAGAAAGGAACGTGTTCCGGGTATCTGGCAGAAGATCCGCAACAAATTATCCGATCTTGGTCCCAGCTTGCCATCTGGTGTCGCTCTTGCTGCCAATGATGATTATGCGGATGTCTATGGGTACATGTTTGCACTGACTGGTGGAGAAAATGCTGAACTCATAAAAACATCTGAATATTTGAAGAAGATTTTCCAGACCGTTCATGGTGTGGGGAAAGTCCAGATTAGCGGCGAAATTCCTCAGCAGATTACGGTCGATATTGATCCGCAACAGAGTGCCGCAAAGAGTATAAGTCTCGAGCAGGTTGCCAGATCGCTTCAGAGCAGATCAGGGCTGGCTTCTGGCGGTTCGGTAGACTTTACGACCGTTGTTCCTCTGAGTGTTTCCGGAGCCCTTGATGGCGTCCGGTCGGTAGAAAATACGCCGATAACCGGCCATTCCGGGACTGTGCGGATCAGAGATATTGCGCAGGTCAGCCGTGACTATGCAGATCCTGCGCCTTCGCTAATCCGCTACGGTGGGAAGCCCGCCGTTGTTATCGCAGTCGCAATGGCTGACGGCGCAGATGGACTGACACTCGGCAAGGCGCTTCAGAAGGCGGCGGCTTCGGCAGAACTTCCCGCAGGCATGACGCTGACGCAGGTGGAGGACCAGAGCAGCGTGATCCGGGAGGCGGTGAATACGTTCCTGATCAAGTTTGTCGTGGCGTTGAGTGTTGTTCTTCTGGTGGCCTTTGTCAGTCTGGGCTGGAAAGCCGGGATTATTGTGGCCTGCTCGGTGCCGCTCACATTGTCCGGCGTCAGTCTCTACATGGGTATGGAGCACATCGGGCTGGACCGTATCTCGCTTGGCGCACTCATCCTCTCGCTCGGGCTACTGGTGGACGATGCCATTATCAGTATCGAAGCCATGGTTGTGCAGCTGGAACTGGGGCGTAGCCGGGAAGAAGCGGCATCCTTCGCATGGAGCCATACGGCCTTTCCGATGCTGACAGGCACAGTGCTAACGGTTATCAGCTTTCTGCCGGTGGGCCTGGCTCAGTCGACAACAGGTGAATATGCCGGGGAGATTTTCTGGGTGAGTGGCGCGGCGCTGCTCTTCAGCTGGATTGTCGCGGTGTTTTTCATCCCTTTTCTGGGTGTTCATCTTCTCCCTGAGCCCAAAAAGCATAGGTCGGTCTCTTATGAGCATGGGGTGACGACACTCCTGCGCCTTATTCTGGGAACGAGCCTGCGTTACAAGAAAACCGTGGCAGGCGGGACTGTGCTTTTACTGGTCCTGGCATGTGGTGGCTTCCTGTTTGTTGACCAGCAGTTTTTCCCTCAGTCAGATCGCCCGGAAGTGATTGTGGACGTTGCCATGCCACCGGGGACAGCTCTGGGGGAAACCAACAAGGCGGTGCGCATTCTGGAAAAGCGTCTTATGGGGAGCCCTGCGCTGCGGCATATGGAAGCGCATATTGGTGATGGCGCCCCGCGCTTTTATCTTCCCTATGCTCCCGCCACGCCAAGCGCTGCGCACGCCACACTTCTTCTGGTCGCACAGGACCTGACAGCGCGAGAAGACCTTATTCACCAGATTGAAGGACTGTCTCTTCCCGTCGGCGTGCATCTGCATGTCCAGCGTTTGTCGCTGGGGCCAACGGCGGATTTCCCGGTGCAATATCGCATTGTAGGACCGGACCCGGAGACGTTGCGTTCACTTGCTCAGGAGGTTGATGCCATTCTGCGGGATACCGAGGGGGCCGTTTCCGTGCAGGCAGACTGGGGAAACCGGACACCTAGTCTGACTTTGGATGCTAATGCCGAGAAACTGGCGTATTTTGAAACAGATCGCGTCAGCGTCGCCGCACAGCTACAGGCTGCTATTTCCGGAAAAGTTGCCGGCGATATTCCCGATGGTCACCATCATATTCCGGTCCTTGTGCGCGCCTCCCGTGCTGTGCGTTCTGATCCGGGAGTGTGGGGGAACCTTCCCATCGTAACGGGAGCCGCCGTCGTGCCGCTCAGTCAGCTTGGAACTCTAAGGATGACGAACGATTTTCCCATTCTCTGGCAGAGAAATGGCGAACTCTGCATGACCGTGCAGTCAGGTGTCGCCACCGGCATCCAGCCCGCGACAGTGGTGGAACGTACAACCCCAGCAATAGAAGCTCTGCGGAAGAGACTGCCGGCAGGCTACAGACTTGAAACGGGGGGAGACGTCGAGCTTTCCTCAACGGCCGATAATGCGATTTTCGCGTTTCTTCCGCTGACTGGAGGGCTGATGCTGCTGGTTTTGATGATCCAGTTGCAAAGCTTCAGCCGCTCTCTGCTTGTACTGTTTTCGGCGCCCCTTGGCCTGATTGGGATGGTGTCTGGGCTGCTGATGACCGGTGCTCCATTTGGCTTTGTGGCGTTGCTGGGTCTGATTGCGCTGGCCGGTATGATCATGCGTAATACGATCCTGCTGGTTGACCAGATCCAGTTCAATCACAGCAACAGCGTGTCTCTCCATGATGCCATTATTGATGCGACTTTAACGCGCGCACGCCCAGTCTGCCTGACGGCTGTAGCTGCTGTTCTGGCTTTTATTCCGCTCAGCTTCAATGTGTTCTGGGGGCCAATGGCTATTGTCATGATTGGCGGTCTTGTTGGCGGAACGGTGCTGACATTGATTGCTGTACCGGCATTTTACGCTGTGTTGTTTGACCGTAACGTGCCGGTTCAGGACGTATCCGCTCATGTCTGAAAAGCGCTTTCCTTCTTGCAGAATAGGCATGTTCCTGTTTCCAGCGTTGTTCGCGGTGGCAGGGTGCGCCATGGGGCCAGATTTCGTGCCGCCTAAACCGGTGTTACCGGACCACTGGCAAAATGCAGTGAACAATGCGGCTTCTCAGCCTTCTTCTGCGCCGTGGTGGGGGATTTTTAACGATCCCGTGCTGGATAGCCTCATGCGTCGTGCGGAAAACGGCAATCTTGATATGGCGCTGGCGCGTGAGCGGATCAGGACTGCCAGAATACAACGCCGCGCTGCCTCGGCTGAAAGCCTGCCGTCACTAAATGGGCAGGCATCCTATACACATGAGCGTCTTGGAACAGCGGGGGTAGGGCAGGTTTTGCAGCCTCTTTTGGGGCTTTCTCCGGAAGCAGGGTTACACGAGCCGGAGGGCGTTTCCTATACGAACTATAGTATTGGTGCTGTTGCGTCATGGGAACTTGACCTTTGGGGGCGGCAGCGCCGCTTGCGGGAAGCAGCAAAGGCGGAATACTCTGCTGTGCAGGCCGATATGGACGCCATGCATCTCTCGACACAGGCAGAACTGGCAAGGACCTATTTCCAATGGCTATGGGTTTCTGATCGTCTGAACAGAGCAGACAAAGCGGTAGACCGTGCGAAGCAGCTCCTCACTATAGCGGAAGCAGTTCGCGCACGTGGTCTTCTTGCGAGTGTCGATCTGGAAAAACAGCAAAAGCTCTGCCAGACGGCTCTCGGCGAAAAAGAGGCTCTAGCCGCGCAACAGGCTTCCCTCCATCGGGCTCTGGCCGTGCTTGCCGCAGGGCGGCCGGATGCGGAAATACCCGAACTGGCAAAGCCCGTAAGTCTTCTTGATATGAAAATTCCAGAAGTTGCTGCTGGCATTCCTTCCGATATGGCCAGAAAACGTCCGGATATTCGGGCGGCGGATGACCGCCTGCATGCCGCCACGGCAACGATTGGCATGGCACAGGCCGATTTCTACCCGCAGATTACCCTGACGGGGCAGATCAGCCTTGATGCTCTGACTGTTGCCGAACTGGGGTGGAATGCACGCAATACATCTTTTGGCCCCACGCTTTCACTCCCGATTTTTAATGGAGGGCGGCTGTCTCGCCAGCTTGAGCTCCGCCATTCCGAGCAGCGAAGTGCAGGCATCTCTTATCAAGGCGTTGTTCTGAATGCGTGGATTGAAATTGAAAACCTCTTATCCCGCGAGAACGTATTTAGATCACAGTATCAGAGACAGCGCGTTCTTCTTGATAGTGAAAAAAACCGTATGGCCGTTCTTCAGAAACGCTACCAGCATGGTGATATTTCACAAGAAGAGCTGCTGACGGCCTCTTTTCCTGAAAATGAAAGTGCAGAAAATCTGGCACGCACACATGCAGAGCTTTTGACCAATGTGGTTGATCTCAAAACGGCCGTGGGGAATTAAGGGCCGTTAACAAAGGCGCTGTAGGGGGAGGGGCACCGGCACCGGCTGACCACTCTTCTCTGGCGGTCAGCTGGTATTCATTATCGCGCTGGTGTTGCTTCGCACGTTAGAAATTAAAGGACCCACGCACGTAGTAGTAACCGCCCATAAATCCGGACGGAGAATATGTGGCGTATCGGTAAGAGCCTGTTGGGGCAGCAGCAGCGCGGCTTACCTGTGTAGGGTATTTGTTAAACAGGTTGTTGGCGCCCACAGAAACATGCGCACGCTCTGTAATACCGACATCCAGATTGATATCCGTATTCCATTGCGGGCGAACCTTGGTCCAGGTGGATGAGGGCTGAGACGGGCTGACAATAAACGTCACACTGCCATAACGCTGCTCCTGAATGCTCAGCGTATAACGTCCCTTGTGCCAGACCAGAGACAGTGTTTCCCGGTTCTTGGGAGAGGTATGCAGAAGATCGTTCTGGGAAAATTTATTATAATAATCCTGTCCGTAAGCAGCCAGAATTTCCGGCGTCTTGCGATAACGGGAAATCTGCGTATCAGCGATATTGACATTAACACCGAACTGCAAGCTGTGGCCCTGCGGCAAATTCAGCAGATAGGTTGCGTTGACATCCCCGCCATTGGTCACGGTATCAACGGGATTGGTGTAATATTGCACATACCGAACGCCGGAGATGCCAGCGCTTTCCAGCAGCCCTTCAATAGACGCTCCACCAAAGTTGGACGTGCTTTCCAAACGGTCATTAATACCAATGCGGTAGAGATTGGCGGTGACATGGAAATTATCAACCGGGGTTGCGTCTATCCCTACACTGTAACTGCGTGAATATTCGCCCTTGCGGCCTTCTGCACCCAATAGGCGGGCAATCTGACTGGTGGAAGAGGCATAAGCAGACTGATACCCCGGCGTGGAGAAAATAGTGCTGTAATACAGTCCAGCGAGGGTAGGTGGTCGATATCCGGTATTGATGTTGGCGCGGATGGCCCAGCGTTTGTTGAAATTGTAGCGTGTGCCGATAGACCCGGTAAATGCCGTAATCGTATCCGAATAGTTTGTGGCATGGCCACCGAGCGTCCATTCCCATTTTTTGGTGGCCCATAAGTCAAGATTGATATGACCATCAAAAATATCACGGTAATGGTTGCCGGTAGCGGAAGGCGGAGTACCAGAATAGGCTGACGCGCCGGGAGCCGCAGCCTGTCCCGCATCAGGGCCGTCCAGAATGGCAACGCCGCCATCGCCCCAGGATTGTGTATCGCCCTGCGTCATCTGGAAGGTATCGTGCCGGTATTCTCCACCCAGTTCCACACCCAGCGGCTTTGCCAGAATGGCGGAGGGGATATCGCGGGACATTTTGAAACCTGCGGTCAGGTCAGACGCAATATTGGTGCCATTATAAAATTTCGTCTGACTGTTCAGGCCGTAAGTGGGGCTGATGGTATCATACGCGCCATAGCGAAGCTGGTCGCGCCCATACAGCACATAAGCATCCCAGTTCCAGCCATAGAAATCCCGGCCACGAATACCACCGTTGACCTGAAAGTCGTTTTCTTCCGTTGTCAGATGCGGAGAAAATCCGTTGGGGAAAATTGCCCGGACATTTGCATCATTATTGGCTGTGCGGAAAAATCCGGGAGCATCAACATCCCGGTGGCTATAGGTGGTGGTGGTGTAGAGCGAAATTTTATCTGTCAGCGGCAGAGAGCCGTTTGCGCTGAAAAGTTCGGACAGCGAACGGCTGATACCCTGAATACGGTTAACGTCATTCCCGATTTTCTGTTCTCGCGGATCCAGAGAGCCATCGGGCAGGCTGAAATACTTCTGAGTCGTATTTAACCCGGAACGATTAGTGGGCTGCTGATGGGTTATTTGCGTCGCAAGGTCCAGAAAGCCCCCGTGGTGGCCAAGCGCAAAATTATAATCCCCGTAGCCGTCAATGCCGACGCCATCGCCAGCATAGTACCCACTATCCTGCAGGTTGATAGAGCCTTTACCCGGCGTGGATTTCAAAACGATATTGACCGCCCCACCAATGGCTTCCTGCCCGTAAAGGGCTGTTGCGCCATCCATGATAATTTCAACATGGTCGATCGCACTGATGGGAATCAGGCTGATATCTGTGGGCTGAGAGCCCGTGGCAGGTCCAGTATTGAAATTGAAGTTTGCTCCCAGATGCCGCCGCTTACCATTCACCAGCACAAGGGTTTCATCCGGCCCCAGATTTCGCAGGATCATCAGTCGGGCCACGTTGTTTGAACCAATGCCGCCTGCCGGGGGGGAGTTAATGGCAGGGGCCATCTGCGCCAGCGCGGCAATAACATTGGTCTGCCCGGTAGCCATGAGTTCCTTGGCAGTCACAACGTCCACATGCGTGGTGCTATGTCGCCGCGTGTTATTGGAAAGTGCGCCAATACCGGTTGTTACAGCGCCGGAGACCAGAACGGATTCCGGTTCAGCAACCTGTGTTTTTGTTGTGGTGCTGGTTGCTGCGTAAGCTGATCCCGCCAGATCCAGACTGGCAATAACACCAAGAGCAAGGTTTTTCTTCATCATGTGCCATACCAGAAAAAGGGGTGAATCGAATAATTTCTGATTATATGGAATGATTTCAAAACGACAAACAAAAACTCATTAAATTTAGTAAAATAATTATACAACTAAAATATATAGTGAAATATAAAAGAATAGGAAATCTCTTTCTATCAACTTACCCTTTCAGGAAATTTCTCGGAAATTGAGCTAAAAAGCAGGTAGGTTGCAGCAGTCAGGCCGATGGCAACGCCACTCATGACAAAGATGGCAGGAGCCATGGCTTTTCCGCTGATACTGATAAGCCATGTTACGATCAGCTGAGAAAAACCGCCGACCACCAGCACCACCATGTTATTCACAATGGCGAGCATGGTGGTGCGGGATGCGGGAGAGAGAATCTGCGTGATGAGTGTGCAGTAAGATCCGAGAAACATCCCACTGACAAAAGAAAGACTGACCTGCATGATAATCAGGCGGGTAATGGAAGGGGCGGCCACGAGCCATGCGTAAAGTGGCCAGAGGATAGCAAGGTAGGTCGCAAGGCTTACGAAAATAATGAGTTTCTTGTTCAGAAAATCAGAAAGATATCCGCTGAAAGGAACCACAAGGAGCATGGATGCTGCAGCCGACATTTGCACCAGGTAAGAGCCGGTGAGGGACAGATGCAGAATTTTTGTCGCGTATGTCACGACATATCCGTAAATAATGTAGAAAGAGACCGTGCTGGCAGTAACCAGTCCCATCCCTGTCAGAATTTCACGCCATTGCGTTGTCAGGCTTTTCATCATGCCTGGGGATTGTGCAGATTTACGTTTGCCCGCAGCGGTGCCTGACATTTTAAGGCGAATTGTCAGGATAAGGGGAATGATGAAGAGGCCAAAAGCAAATGGAAGCCGCCAGGCCCAGGCATGCACCTGTTCCGGCGTGCACCATGTTGTCATCAGATAACCAACGCTGCCGCCGAGAACCTGCGCAATAATCTGTCCCGTAATCTGCCAGGATCCGAAAAAACCTTTGCGGCCAGCAGGCGCCATTTCCACCAGAAAGGTCGTGGACGTTGCAAACTCTCCACCAACGGAAAATCCCTGCAACAGTCTGGCGGCGGCAATCATGATCGCGCCTGTTATCCCGGCCTGTTCATAAGTGGGGGCGCAGGTGATAAGGGCTACGGCAACGGCCATTAAGCCCATGCCGAGTGTCATGGCTTCCTGTCTGCTGCGGCGGTCTGCATATAACCCAAGGCAAATGCCGCCTAGCGGACGGGTGAAAAAGCCCACGCCAAACAGGGCCGTAGACATAAGAATGGCTGAGACACTTCCGGCAGACTTTGGAAAGAACAGTGTGCTGATAATAGGGATCATGTACGAAAAAATGGTGAAATCGTACCATTCCAGCGCATTGCCGCCGATTGATCCGATAATGGCACCCCAGCGTGTTCGGGCTGTATGCAGTCTGTCCGTCATGTCGGTGTCTTTCAAAAAACGCCGTTGAGGCAAATGCCATTCTCAGGGGGCTAAGATGGAGTGGCCCAGCGTATGCATCAGGCGATTAGCCCAACCAAAAATGCCGACGGCGCAAATCAGATCAAAAATTTCCAGATCAGATAGTCCGTGGTCTCTTAGAAAGGCGACATCAGAGCACGCAAATGTTCCGGGGGATCGGGTCAGTTTGACAGAAAAATCAAAAATCGGCTGCCAGTATTCATCATTCAGGCAGGCCTCCGGACCTTCTGCAAAAATGATTTCCACCAGTTCCGGTCTTTTTGTCAGCTGGATAAAGCGCCGGGCATGAACAGAGGCGCAATACAGGCAGTGATTGATGAGAGAGCAGCCAAGCGCACCCATTTCACGGCCTGCGCGAGAAAGGCCATCCCGCCCGTACATAATGGCGTTGAATAAGGGAGAGCGCACGGCAAGGCTTTCCGGATCATGTGCCAAAGTCAGCACATAGTCCGAAATTTTTGTATTAGAGGGCGTGATTTTCATCGCGGCCCGCTGTTCTTCGGTCGCGTCTTCCAGTCGCACGGGCTGAAGGTAGGGGACCCATTCCAGTGGTTCGGCTGTAAAGCCGACGCACTCCGAACCGGTAACTGCTTCAGGTTCAGCCGTCTGTGCAGGGGGCAATGTGCCTGCCATGGCCTGCATACCAAGCGTGATGCGAGCCAGATAGCAAACGCAAGCAATCAATTCAGCCAGATGTACTATTTCCGCCTCCGTCAGTCCGGCATTTCGGAGGCTCAGAATATCGGCGCGGGTTGCGTCTTTTGGGTGCAGCGTAACGAGGTCTGCATACTGGGTAAGGGCTGCCAGAAATACATCCTGCTCTGAAGCGGCTTCTTCATGCGCCAGCGCAGTCAGGGCAGGGGGCGGCGCAAGCGTTTCCAACGCTTCCAGATAAACAGAGGCCAGCATGAGCGCGCAGGACTGGCGCGCCATACGGGCGGCCAGAGCCGTGCGGATACTGTGTGTGAGGCGACCCGGCTTCTGCGGAGAAACGACAGCAGCGTTCGCCTGTGCGCTCATGCTCAGAATATCAGAGCGCATCCTCACGACGTCGGCCAGCTCATTTCTTTGAGCCCCGGTGCGCGCAGATGCCGCAATGGCAGACAGGAATGACGAGATATCCATGCAGAAGCGGGTCCATAATCGTTTCTATTCCGCACGATATTGATCCGGATTGCGCATAGCAAGAAGATTATCATTCATTTTCCAAATTCTTTCTTGCTGGCCGTTCGCTGCGCGCATACAGTCCTGAGTCATGAAAACTGATCTTCCGGATCTCAAACAGCTAGAAGCCTTCTGTGCAGTGGTCGCCGTAGGCAGTCTGACGGGGGCTGCGCGTCTTCTGGAGCGCTCGCAACCCGCCATGACGCGGCTTATTCAGGATCTGGAGGCATCCCTCGGTTTTGCGCTGTTTCATCGCAATGGGCCGCGCATTGTGCCCACAGAGCAGGGGATGCAGTTTCATGTGGATGCCGAGAGGCTTCTGGCGAATGTCCGCCGTCTGCATGAACGCGTGGAAGCCATTGCGCAAAATCAGACCGCGTCCTTTGAGATTGCCGCAATTCCCGCGCTGGCTACTGGGTTAATCCCCTATGCGCTGGCGCAACTGCCTGCCAATCTTCTGCCGGACGCGATCCATGTTCAGTCAGTCAGTGCTGAACAGGTTGTGCAGTCTGTTATGGAGCGCCGGGCAGATCTGGGCGCGGCGAGCTTTCCGGTCAGTCATCCGGAACTGGATGTGTTGTGGGTAGGGCAGTCCCGTTGCGTGGCTGTGCTGGATCGTGCAGATCCGCTGGTGTCCTGTCCGGTTGTAAGGCTGGCGGATCTGGTTTCCCGCAGACTGGTGACAATTGCTAACCCGTATCGCCTTCGTAACCGCGTGGAAAAAGCATTTTTGAAAATAGGTGCTTTCCCTGCGTCTATTATTGACACGAACACCAGTGTCACTGCTCTGGCCATGGTGCGGGCCCAGCTGGGGGTTGCTATTGTAGAGCCAGCCACAGCGTGCGGCCTGCTGTTGCAGGATACGGTGGTCAGGCCGCTGGATACGACTATTCCTTTCTTTTTTGGCATTGTGAAGGCCTCCGGTCGCCCGCTTACGCCGGGTCTGGAGGCCGTCGTGGATGCTTTGCGCACAGCATCCGCGGCACAATTACCAGACTTTGTGCTGCATGAACGTGTCAGCGCTGAAATTACGGAAGAGGCCCTGCATGGTCTGGGTGGCCCTTCCTCATCCCCATTGCCCGGAGACTGGCAGGTATGACGCTTTCCTCCCCCTCTGAATTACCCGGCGGCCTTGAAAAGCTTGAGGAGCGGCTGAAGCAGGATCTGTCCTGGCTGGAACTGCCGGCGAAAAGCTGGGTGCCGGAACGGTGTGTCGACAATCGCACTGTGCGCGATGTGGTCATTATTGGTGGGGGGATGGCAGGGCTGACAGCGTCCGGCATGCTGACGCGCTATGGGGTGCGGAATCATGTTGTGTATGATCGTGCTCCCGCAGGGCGTGAAGGGCCATGGGTGACATATGCCCGCATGGAAACCTTACGTTCCCCCAAAACGCTGACTGGCCCCTGCCTTGGTCTGCCTGCGCTAACCTTCCGTGCATGGTATGAGTCCCGCTTTGGTGTGGATGCCTGGGCAGAGTTAGGCTTTATCCCGCGCGAAATGTGGATGGAATATCTGCGCTGGTTTAGAAAGGTTCTTGATCTTCCTGTTGAAAACGAGACAGAGCTTCTGGATATCCGCTATCGGGACGATGGTCTTCTGGATCTTCTCCTGCGCCAGCAGGGGCGGGAAGAAAGTGTTTTGGCGCGGCACCTTGTACTGGCCACCGGCCGCGATGGTCTGGGTGGCGGCTATATGCCGGAAATTTTCAAAGCCTTGCCGCCGGCGTTCCGTGCGCACTCGGAAGATGCGATTGATTTTGAAGCACTCCGGGGCCGCCGGGTGACTGTTATTGGGGCTGGTGCCTCTGCAATGGATAATGCAGCCGCCGCACTTGAGGGCGGAGCAGCCCGGGTGGATATGCTGATACGCCGGAAAGATATTCCGCGGATTAACAAGTTTACGGGCATTGGGAGTCAGGGTGTTGTTCACGGTTTTCAGGCGTTACCTGACGCGTGGAAATGGCGTTTTCTGGATTATACCCTTGCGGCACAAACACCGCCGCCACGGCCCAGCACCTTACGTGTTTCAAAACACCCTAATGCGTTTTTCCATCTTGGTTGCCCGGTGGAGGCTGTTGCGGTGGAGGGCGATCATCTGCGTGTGACAACGCCTCGCGGCGTGTTTGAAACAGATTTCCTTATCGCGGCGACGGGCTTTGCAGTTGATCTTGGCCAGAGGCCGGAACTAAAATCAATCGCACCGAGCATTCGCTTCTGGAAAGATCGCTTTACGCCTGCACCGGAAGATAATCCTTCCGGCAGCCTGAATCCGGAACTGGAACTGTCACCCGATTTGGGGCCAGCTTTTGAGTTCCAACCGAAAGAGGGCGTTGTTTGTCCGGCGCTAGAAAAAATTCACTGCTTTTGCTTTCCGGCAACGCTTTCCCATGGAAAGGTGAGTGGGGATATTCCGGCTATTAGTGACGGCGCAGACAGACTGGCCAAGGGGATTGTCAGCAGCTTGTTTGTTGAAGATCGGGCTATTCATTATCGCAATCTGGAGCAGTTCAACACGCCAGAGTTGCAGGGAGATGAATGGCAGGATGTTGGGTTCTGAGCGAGTTTAGCTTTTTGACTATGACCATCTGCTTATCGGCAGATGGTCGGGGAGTGTCTGCTCCTTATCCACCGGGAAAAGGCAATCAAACATAAAACAATATTTTCCCTTTTTCGTATTTTGTTTTGCATCCAAGCAAAAATGAGACTGCCTGCGCAAAATCCTTTATTTTCAATAAATCAAAGCTGCCTGAAATTTTGCGTTGGTTCAGACTGTTGCTGGAAATCAGACATTGTGTGTCGGAATACTGATTGAATTCCTCGACAGCGGCCTGAAGTGTAGAATTATTTAAAATAATCTGCCCGTTGCGCCATGCTTGCTGCACGAGCGATGCATCTCCGGTGAGGGGATGGCTTTTAATAAGCTCTGAACTATCACTTTTTGTCTTGGAAAAATGGAAAACCTGCGGAGATGTGATGACGTGGTGTTGTGCCTCCCTAAGCCAGTTCATCGTTCCGGCATAGAGAGACAGAATAACTGTCTGCCCCTGTAATTTAATATCAAAATTAGCGTTTTTTCCTGCAAGCTTTAACGCGCCTGCGGAAATCCACGTTTGATTGCGCTGGATCTCCATCCCAATACGCCCATCGGCAACCTGCATGATATTTTTTGTTTTTGATGACGAGAAATAGGCGCCTGAGCGCGCGTCTACGGTGACGCGATTGCCGTTCCAGACATATTGTTGAGGTGCCTGCCGCCCCCTATAGCGCATAACAAAATGGTCATGCACCTTTTCCGGCATGCATAGGCCGACCAATCCTGCAGCAACTGCCGACCCCATAAACAGTCGGCGGGTGGTGGCTGGAGTCGAACGATGAGCGGTCGATCGTTCGTTCTGTGCAGTAGTTCTATAGTTTAGAGCCTGATAAACACTTTTTGCTTGTACGTAAGCGCCAAGGTTGCGGGCATCGGCATTGAGCCACGCAGCAAGGTCCTGCTGTTCGCTTGGAGAGAGGTCTCGAGCATCAGCGAGAGCAACCCAGTGCGTTGCGTCTGCCTGGCGCGTCTTGCCGTCTGCTACGGGAGAAGAATACAGCAAGGCACTCTCATTCTATTATCAAGAGGATCATGCAAAGCAAAATACGTTACTCGAGGCTTTGCCCAGCTTCTATCAGCCTCTGCAGGCCACGGCTAACGTGTCGCTCAACCGCCCGTAGTGAAAGGCCGAGTTTCTGGGCGATCGTGGCATGACTATAATTGTAGATTTTCCGAAGAATAAAAACATCCTTGCAGGGACTGGGGAGTGTCATCATCTGCTCTTTAAGCCAGTCAAGCCGCTGACGAGAGGAGAAATTCTGCTCCGGGTTCGGCTGGCTATCCGCCACGTTATGCGCTTCCAGATCTAAACTGGTATCAATATAAACAATTTTTGCTCGTCTGGCGTGTTCAAAAACCAGATTTCGTGCACAGGAGAAAAAATAAGCCCGGCCGTTCTGGATCTCCTGATAGGACGCTGAACAAAAGCGGGCGTAACACTCCTGAATAATGTCATCTGCCGTCATGCCGGGCAGAGTTGTCCGGTTGAGCCAGCCCCGTATTGCGGGCTCATACGGCATGACGTTCTGCGTGATCCATGTCATACGGTCTGCATCCGGGAGGAGGGGTAGTGCATCACACTGTGGTGGTGAGAGATCGTGCGTGCTGTGCTCACCTGTATCGCAATCTAGGGGTGCATCCATGAGCATGAGGCCGTCTTACCATCAGGGGAGGGGCGGGTGTGCGAGTGACTTACACCCCGCTCAGGGGTTGAAGCAAGTTGACCGGGAGTTCCGGAAAACGTGTTGTAACACGCTGTTCCAAAACGAATTTTGGTCTCGCCGGAAAGGAAAGTTTCCTTTCGTCATAAAACCTTAACAGAATTTCTGGCCTCCATGAGGGGGGAAATACGGACGGCGGTTCATCTTAGAGAGTGAATTTTGCACCGTGTCCGAAGGTAATGGTCCTCTCATGCGTTCAGTTAAGACAATCAGCACACTTACACTGCTGTCCTCTACCGTCACGTGCAACATGGCGTTTGGTGCGACGCACATGTTCAACATTCCTGCGGGCACAGTCCCGGAAGCCCTTTCTGTTTTCCAGAAGCAGTCCGGGTCCGGGGTAATTGCCAAAGCCAAAGACTTCCGGAATGTCAGAGTGTCCTCTGTGCATGGCATGATGGATGATCAGGTTGCGCTGCAAAAGCTGCTGTCTGGCACAACCCTGCAGGTCAGCCGGCAGAATCAGGGCTCTCACTTTGTTATTGTCGAAAGAAAACTTCCGCGGGAAGCCAGGGCAAGCGGTGAAAATGTGGATGTCGTAGAACGTCGCAAGTCAGATGGCGGCGGCATGATGGTAAGGCACACCACGCCGAGGACGGTGAGTTCTCTGTCTCACGCCTCTATCGAAATGCAATCTCCGACCTCAACCATTGAATCTCTTATCCAGACGCTGCCGGGTGTGGTGTCGGCCAGCGAAGGCCCGCTGACAACGTCTTTTTCAACTATCCATATTCGTGGCATGTCGCAGCCTGAAATCGGCGTCACGTTTGAGGGAATGCCAGCCGCCAATCCGTTTACCTATAGCACCTACACGCCCTCGCTGGTGGACAGTGAGAATATGGGGCAGGTGAATGTGATGCAGGGGGCGGTCGATATCAATTCCCCTACCTACAATGCGACCGGCGCTGAAATATCCGCGACAATACGCCGCCCGACGGATAGGCAGAATATTCGGTAATCCCCCCATTTTTAGTGGGGCATTGAATGAGAATTCAGGCAGCTGTTTTTAGTTTCTGGGCGGGGGTTAGCCCGCTGTTCCCCATGTTGGGTCTGTCATGGTTATATGTCCAGAGCCATTGTGTTGCGACCTCCTGCACGTCCTGAATGCTTTCAAACAAATACTGCTCCAGCCATTCCTGCCGTACAGTTCTGTTGTAGCGTTCAATATAGGCATTCTGCTGCGGATTACCCGGTTGCGTA
>NZ_JACRVS010000032.1:0-44970 GCF_018811985.1 Acetobacter sp. P5B1
AGCTGGGCCGCTCGCCACCACGGCCCCAGTTCAGCGGGGATGCTCCGCCATTTCGCGCCATTCTCATGGCGCCAGAAAATTGCTGCTATCGTACGCTGCAGATCATGGGGCGGCGTCTTGCCCCTTGGGCGAACCGCCTCAATCAGAGGTTCCCAGATCGCCCATGTCTCGTCCGTAAAGGTGCCTGTTCTGTCTCCTTCTTCCATCCCTACAATATGGGAAGAAATTCAAGATCTAACAGGCCCTAGTTTTAGAGTGGCGCCATCACTGAGATTAACAGCACCAAAATTGTTGGTACTACTTGCACCTCCATCGAACGTAACTGTTCCAGAGCCGATAATATTTAGAGTGCCGCTTTGCACCCACCCATTGTTACCGGCCGAAAGAGTAATAACAGGGTTATTATCGGAATTTATTTCAACTGTATCTCCGGAAGAAGGAGGATAAGAAGTTGAGATACCATCTTTCAGCCAGTTTGTACCATCACCCCAATTTGTAGATGTACCGCCCATCCAAGTATAGGACATTATCTTAAATCCTGATTTATGAGAATTTCCGATAATTAACATTCTTAAATGGAGTTTATGTTTTCTATTGATTTAATAATGCTTAACGAGTTAATAATTAATTGGTCTTTAACGATGCGGACGTGCGGAGTCGCGTTCGCATAAATCAGGATTTAAAAAAATAATAATCTCTTTTATGTGACGATATAAGCTCATGAAGGAACGTGATATTCGTAGAAAAATTGGTTACGCACGAGTTAGTACGATTGGACAAACCCTTGATACACAATTAGAAACCTTGAAAAATTATGGATGCGAAAAGATTTTCTGTGAAAAAGTCAGTGGTGCGAATGCGCAACGTGATCAGCTTCGCAAAATGGTCAGAAGTCTCAAAAAAGAGGATACGGTGATAGTTACGAGAATTGACCGACTTGCAAGAAGTACCTTTGACCTTTTCGCAATTGTTCATGAAATTACTAAAAAGGGTTCCCATTTTTATTCTCTGGCAGAGCCGTGGGCCGATACGAATACCAGCACGGGGCGACTTATGCTGGCCGTTTTAGCTGGTCTTGCAGATGTTGAGCGCGACCTGATCCGAACGCGGACGGCGGAAGGTCGGGCCAGAGCCATTGAGCAAGGCAAGCGTATGGGGCGGCCTCCCAAAATAACCACGCAGGAAAAGCAAGACGTGATCAGGCGTCGATTAAGGGGAGAACCTTTGAAATCTGTGGCAAAAGATTTTGGAATTAGTGTAGCTACGGTTTCGCGGCTTACAATCGCAGCCGCCTGTGTGCAGGCAGAAAAAAAGGAAAAGGCACTTTCCAGCTATTGAAAGCGACGTTTCCGCCAGGGGCGATCGGAGCTTTTCGCTGAAAGCATTGACACCTAAAAACTATTTTTATGAAAATATAAAAAAGTACAAAAAATGAAATTTTTCAGACAAAATTTTTAAAAAAATCCATGATCAAAAAAGATTAATTCCAAACTTTTTAAGGATCATCTTATTTATGAGAGGTTTTCTTCAGAAATATCTTTTTTGAAAGATCATTATAGAAACTTTCTAAACGAAACCGGCGCCTTTGCAGATAACTGAAAAAACGCCGGAGCTGTTATTTAGTCGTTTTTACCAAACGCCGGACGGGTGGCTTCAAACAGGAACCACGTGCGGCGTTCCGTCTCATCAATCCAGTTTTCCAGCAGGCTGGCAGTCGCCACATCGTTGGCGTCATCACACACGGCATGCACTTTGCGCATCCGGGTCGTCAGCGCCAGATTGTCGTCGCGCAGTTCGGCCAGCATATCTTCCGGCGTCACATACAGCGCATCGTTGTCCAGCACCTGCGTGCGGCGGGAAATCTCACCAATGGAATGCAGCGTCGTGCCACCAATCTTGCGGGCACGTTCGGCCATCGGGTCTGTCATGGCAAAAATCTGCGCGCTCTGTTCGTCCAGCAGCAGATGGTAGTCGCGGAAGTGGCGACCGCTCATATGCCAGTGGAAATTCTTCGTCTTGACGTACAGCGCAAACACATCGGCCAGCGTATCGGCCAGACCTGCCGCAACTTCCTTCACAGCATCGGCCTTCAGGTCGGTCGGTGTGCCAAGATATTCGCGGATATGAGCTTCTTTCGCAGTCGGAGCTGTTTTCGGCATGAATCTCGTCCTTGTTTGCTCAGGCGCTACAGATGCAGCGTTCTGTTGTTACAAATGACGTGGGAAGGCAAAAGTTCCGTTACAAGCCACATGGAGCCAGCCATGCTCTTTACGCAGACGGCCCTAACATCCTTGCGCCACAGCCCACAGCCCACAGCCCACAGCCTGAGGCCATGCATGTGATTTGGTAGGGAGAAGGGAAGGGGGGCGACGAATGCCCAGCACAACGGAGCGGCCAAAGCACCCGTTCACGCTGTCAGGCAGTTATCAGAGTGTTTTTGAGCGCGGCGATGTCATGCCGCCGCAACGTGCCTGCAAGGCGAAAAGCCAAAGCTGACAGGCACGATAAGCCCGAAGTAATCCGATCAGGCGCTCAGCGCTTCGGACTGGACTGCAACCGGCAGGCAGGCTGCATGGGCAACAGTTTCGGCAGCCTGACGCTGACGCATCCGCACTTCCTTCAACATGCACACCACACCGGGCACGCAGTTCCCGCACTGCGCCTTGCAGCGCTTGGAGGCGTAAATTTCACTGGGGCGGGTAGCGCCATGCGCCACGGCTGATTCGACGTCTTTGTGAGTCAGGCTGTTGCAAGAGCAGATGACCATTCAGAAAGCCCCTATCTCTGATGAGAGATACCCTAAAAAGCACGAATGAGAACCATTCGCAATACCTTTTCGCAAAAACAGTATCCACAAATGTGCAACGCCCAGCTGCGGCCAGCGCGGGAAGCGGACACCAAGAAGAGAACAGCGCAGAAGGGCGCAGGCGACCGCAGTCTCTTCACTACCAGAGCCGGCCCAAAACAGCCTGTCAGATGCACAAAAACCTCATCTTAACTCATTGTTTTAATTGGTAATTTTAAGGAATTGGCGGGACCGAAAGGAATGACATTATTTGCTTTTCCTCAATGGGTTACACTGTCTAGCATTATTGTATTAGATTCCATCAAGTCAGCCTTTTGAGGGAGAGCTGTCTAGCAAATTTCTTGATCTATCTTTTTATTGAGGAGGGAAATATGCGAGCTATGAATATTTTGCATATCTCGCGAAGCTCTAAATATTTTCTATATAAATATCAGTACGTTAGAAGCGATTGACCAACAAGCATTAAAAAATTATCATTCTAAAAATAAACTATATAAAGGCGTTAGCCTGCATGCTAACATTGGAGCAACTTAAGGCTGCAAAGATTCTAAGGGATCTGAAAAGCATGCCATTGTCAGATGAAGAGGGGTGTGTTGCGCAAACCAGCCTTTTGAGGTGTTTCTATTATACTAAGGAATGGGCGGAATGCGTAGAACGCCTCCCTTGGGGACGTCGACGTGGTACCATTGGGCGTAATTTATCAGAGCGCGGTCGGATAATGGGAGCTGTTTATGATTTTGCAGAAGGAGTGCCTCTGAGTCAGTTCCCTCGTGCAGTGGGAACGACAATGGACCCCCCTTTTAAAAGAATGCAGCCTCGTCCCCCATATACAGATGGATTAGAAAATATTGGACGTGTCGCATATTTACGAACAGATAAAACTAGAACCTTTGGTTTTTTTGGAGGGGTTAACGTTTTTGTCGCAGTTTGTATGCGTTCAACTGCCGTTTTGAAAACTACCCCTAGAGAAAAGGGTTTGCAAGAGTATGCAGTCTGCGGGAAGAGGGTAATAGCCCTAATTAGGAGGTTAAAGAGTGACCAAGTTGATGCAGTCTCTGATTTCGACAGACTCGTCTCTGGCTGATGCTCTGAGTTCAAAACCTGAAACAGAGGTATCTGTTGTTGAAGGTGTACCTAACCATGAAACACTGAATGCTGCTCTTTTGGCCTGTATAGCGGAATTTGGATACTCAGATGAAGACATTGAGGTTGATACCGAAGCGTTAGCTATCTCGCGTCTTGCAAACCAATTTCGAGGACAAATACTGGAACTGATAGCTCATCGACAAATCGGTGTCAGAGAATTAGCGCGCAAATTAGACGTCAAACCTCCTACGGTGTCGAAATTTTTGAATTCAAATAAGGATACTAAATTGTCATCTTGGGCTGTTGTAGCTCATGCTCTTAATGCTGAATTTAAAGTATCATTACAGGACCATTTTTCTTGTTCATTTTTTGCATGGCCAGAAATGCAACAATCGTCAGAAACAAAAAATGAGTGTAATGGTATTGCTAATGAAAAAAATGATCCTGTTGTCTGGAGTTCTACGGAGATGATAGATCAAAACCATTATCTGAACGCGAATAAATAACATGCCAAGAATTATATATGCAGAAGCAATTTTTGCTGAGGATGTAAGGCAAGAAGTAGGGAGATATTCCCTCATGGGTATTGTGGAGGGAGGAATTAAGATTGATCCAAACCTCCCTCTATTCTTAGAAAAACTTGTCATTCAAATTGGGTTGTTGGTTTCATTCGATATAGATTCTGGTGAAGATTATTCCCCAATTATAGAGATAATATCATCTAATGGAGCGATAAGCTCTCATCCAATACCATGGCCGCCTCCGGTTAAGGAAAATATTAAAATGAGTCATTATCCCAAGCGTGTTGGATTAAATGTAAGGTTTAAAGATTTTTCAGTTGGAAAATCCGGAACTATTATTGTTAAATTATCCGTTGGTACTGATAGTGTTTGTATAGGATCGTTGGAATGCTGGCCCATTTCAGATAATTCCTGAATAATAAAATTTCCTTTTTCTTCCAGCCTCTTTCCTGCGATGCTGTCTAGCAATCGGCCCACTAAAATTGCAGGCCGATTGCCGCAGGATTAGCCTGCCTGCACCTGGAGGGATCGAAGAACCGTTGGTTGATGCGGCTTTGTCCTGATTTTTGAGTTTTGGTGTGCTGATTGATGGTTGCCATGATGGTTTCTGACCTGCGTTTTGAGCAGATCTGGGAAGATCACCCGCTGGATTGCTATGCTGCTGCGCTGATCCGCTCCAGGAAGAGGAAGCGGCGCATATTATAGACGATATTGGCCAGCCCGATCCTCATTGTGGCCCCGGTGATACCCACTATTCGGATAAACAGCCCGGTCTGTGACTTCTGTTCAGCAAAGACATGCTCGACACGCGATCGGATGACCGATTTTCCAGCATTTGATTTCCGGATATGTCGGGGCATCGGTTTGAGATGCGGCTTTTTCCTGTGGACCTTCGAGACGAACCCCTGCTTGTCCATGAAATCTTCATTGGCCTTTGAGCGATAGGCCGTGTCTGCCCAGACCGTTGAAGCCGTATTGGTTTTATCCAACACGCCTTCGCGCAGCTTGGCACCATCGGTTGTTTTCCATTTGCGGATCAACCGAAACTTCCGGTCGATGGAGACGTGGGATTTGTAGCCAAAGAACGGGATGGCGAGATCCGTTGCGGGGATCGTCCCGTCATCCTGCCGTTTTGCTTTCGTGAATTTCAACGTCCAGCGCGCAAGACGGTCCTTGTGGGATAGTTTGGACGGCTTGTCCTGCCAGTCTTGTGGGAGCCACCACCAGTGTTGCGTCCAGGATCTGGCCTGACATCGGCAGATAGCCTGCGTTGCACAGGGTTGTATCAAAGCGATTGAATAGCCCATCGATCGCACCTGCCTGGGTCAGACGCTCGCGAAATAGCCAGATGGTTTTGGCATCAGGCACGCGGTCCGACAGGTCCAGACCAAGGAAGCGCATGAAGGAGAGACGGTCGTTGATCAGGTATTCTGTCCGCTTATCAGACAAATTGTTCAACGTCTGGATCATGAGGATCTTGAACATTAGCACCGGGTCTAATGGTGGTCGCCCGCCTTTGCTCCCGTCTGAATAGGCCAGTGCCTTGTCCAGTTCCGGGCGGAACACCTCAAACTCTACAGTTCGGGAAAACGCTTCGAGTTGGTCACCCAGACCGCTCAATCGCGCAAGCCGCTCCTCAACATCAAAGAAACACGACTGCTTCATCCCCCCAATCAAGGCGAAAGATATCGAATCACAGAGAGAGGCCCAAAACCAGAGGGTTTTTCGAACCTTCCAACTCTGGCATGGCAAAGGCCAGATGTATCTGAGGCGCACCTGCCGATGCGCTGCTCACCCCACGGCTTGCGCAAAGCGGCCGGACGCCGGCTGGCTGAGGCAGGATGCACACCGCATCAGATTGCTTCCATTCTCGGCCACAAAACCTTGTCGGAAACCATGCGCTACACCCAGTCAGCCAGGCAGAAAACCTTGGCTCAGCAGGCCATCGGAAAATACAACAAATTGTCTAGCAGAAAATGAGAAGTGTCTAGCATCGCCAATTTGCGGCGGAAAACTGCGATTTTCTGGGAGATTGGTGGACCCGAGAGGATTCGAACCTCCGGCCTTCAGATTCGGAATCTGACGATCTATCCAACTGATCTACGGGTCCTTGGGCTCCTCCCTAGCGCAAAGGCAGGGGGGTTGCCAAGCCTGTATTGCGGGGGAGGGGTAAATTCCCTGCCTAACCGCCACAAACAGGCCCGAACGTGCCCTGCAAAGCCTCGGCAGATAACCTCGAATCAGCGAGCTCTTTCGCCCTTCTGCTCTTAGTCCCGGTAAAATAAATCAAACCGGTCCCCTTTGGAGACCAACGCACATCCGTCACACGCCCCCGCGTCTTTATCGCGGATAACCAGCGTATGCGGTTTGCTCTCATCTGGGCCAATATGGATGGCGGTTGGCGGGACAGGCAGGTAGGTGAGCAGCGCAGCATAGTCGTCCTGCTCAATCACGCCCTCCTTTTGCACATTGGTCATCGGCATCCAGGCCGCGGCTTGAAGCTGATAATAGAAAGCCGGAAGTTCAAGAGCCTTCGTCCGCTGCCAGGATGTGGAAAAGGACATCACAAAAAACACCGCCGCCAGGCCACCAGCCACTGTTTTCAACGCAGGCCGCAGTTGCGCAAAGGCGTAGGTCATCAGCACGCAGAGTATCGGGTAAGCTGGAAATGTGTACCAGAACAGGCGCGTCTTTGCGGCGGTAAACATCCCAAAAACAGAGAGTACCGCCACGCCCAGAATCAGCATTTCGGCTTTGAGCGCGCTCGGTATGCCAAAGCGAAACCGGGCCGCTCGCAACTGCGGCCACCAGCAAGCCGCTCCAAAGGCCAGCGTCAGAAATCCAAGCTGCCAGAGCAGATCAGGATAATCGTGCACAAAGCTCGTTATATAAAAAGAAGGAGGGTTATGGTGCCCTTCAATCTGTATGCCTGTTCGTTTGAGCAGGTCGTATGTCACCATACGTTGCGGAAATTTTGGACCATCCTCATAGATCCGCACCCCAACCCACAGCAGGATGGGGGCCAGACCACACAGCATGCCCTTAAATGGCAGGCGAATGGACCGCTCCGTCAGCACACACGTCAGCGCCAGCGGCGGAAGCAGTGTCAGGGCATGCCAGCTTTTGCTCAGAAAACACAAGGCGGCCATTATGCACGCAAGACAGAAGGACAGGCTGGTGCGCTTCAGGCACAGCAGGATGCAGAACAGGTAAAACGTGCAGTAAAGCGCATCCGCATCCACCACACGAAAACTGTGGGCGGTAAGAGCCTGTGACCAGATGGAAAAAAGCGTGATGGCGTAAAGCCCTTCCACGCGTGAGAATTTGCGTGCCGCAAACTGGTAAAGCCCCAGAACAATCGCCACAAATCCCAGCAGGGAGGGGAGGCGTGCCGCCATCAGTCCCTTACCAAATAGCTTGACGGACAGAATAATCGGCAAAAAACTCAAAACCGGCTTCAGGTTCCAGTAATCTTTCTTGCCCTGCCAGTAATTGACCACATAGTCATGCCGGAAAAGCATCTCATAAGCCGAGCCAATATGCCGGGCTTCATCCCACGCTTCTATGCGCTGAGAGCTGATATGGTAAAACTCGGGGATGAGAATCAGGCCAAACAAAACAATGGCGAAGGAACGATACAGAAAAGAGCCAAGACGTCCCCTGTTCTGTGCCAGTAAAGGCGGCTCATAAGACATGGAAAAAGACGACCTGCTCAAAAGAAAAGGGGGTAACCAAAAGAACTGCACCCTGTCTTAAGTCTTTCAAGCCCCTTCAGGCAACAAGCAACACCATCTCAGCCGCCTGGTAATGCACCTCCCCGCAGTCAGCCTCCTGGCATCCCCTCACCCAACGCAGAGCAGCCCGCCCTTGCCGCGTGCTGATGTCTGTCCTTATTCTGTCTCCCTCACTGCCGTTTGGCAGATACCAAGAGGACCAAGCCTATGCTGAAACTTCGCCCTGTCTTTCTGGCCCTGACCGGCTGTCTCGCTCTGTCCGCGGCTCTGCCGCAGGCGCACGCGGCGCAGGCTCCCACGTCCGGCGTGCTGACGGTGCCAGCCGGTCCTGCCCCGATGACAGCAGCCACCGCAGCGCCCGGCGTGCTGGATTATGATGGCATTCCCACGGTGGAACATGCGTCGGCGGAAAACGTTGGCGGTCTGATGTATTATTGTGACGCCCATAAACTGGTGACGGACACCACCGTTCGCACCCTCGGTCGCCAGCTTGCTAGCCGCGAGGGCATTCGCACCAACCCGGCTTACGCATGGGGCGGGCAGGGGCGTCTGATGCTCAGCCCGACCGTGATGTTTGACATCACAACCCTCAACCGGGACCAGCAGGAAGCTGTTTGCAGCCGCTCCGCTCTGCGCGGCCCGGCGCTGCTGGCTCAGTAAGCGCACACCATGAGCGCCCCGGCCCATCGCCTCACCCCGGAAGATCTGCTTTCCGCCGCCACCGGTCTGCTGGCGGCGGAGCAGGACCCTCTGGCCAATATGGCTAATCTGGCCGCCCTTATTTTTGAGGCGCTGCCAGATCTCAACTGGGCCGGGTTCTACCTCTACCGTCCGCACGCAACAGCACAGGCCACGCTGTTCACGCTGGCCTCCGCTGTACCGTCCGGACAGACAGAGGCGTCCGCGTCACCGGGCGAGCTGGTCCTCGGCCCTTTTCAGGGCCGCGTGGCCTGCACGCGCATTGCGATGGGGAAGGGGGTTTGTGGCACCGCCGCCCAGACCCGCACCACCCAGCGCGTGGCGGATGTGCATGCGTTCCCTGGCCATATTGCGTGTGATGCCGCTTCGGCGTCTGAAATCGTCATTCCGCTGGTCGCACAGGGCCACCTGCTCGGCGTGCTGGATCTCGACAGCCCGCGCAAAAATCGGTTTTCTCCCGCAGATCAAACTCTTCTGGAAACGCTGGTCACAACGTTCCTCGCAACACTGCCCGCCGCCTGACGTCGGCTTTCAGGCAAAGCATTGGTCGGTGGTTTCATCCGGGTTTTTCTCGGTTTTGTCAGAGGATGCGCCGTCCGGTTCATGCGTGTCTGTGTGAGCCGTCCCGGCGTTCCCTGAGGCCGTGGTGCCTGACGTCTGTGCAGCAGCCTCAGTCTCCGGGCGCTCAGCCCGTTTGGAGCGGGGGTTCAAAATACCCCGGGAAAAGCGAGACCCATGCAGGAAACCAGAGCCTGCGCGACTGGTGTCAAAGGGGCGTCTCATAACGGCCTCCTTATTTTTTTCATTTTGTTGTCTTTTAAATATGGGGTGCCGCACCGCTGAATAAAAGGGCACCGTCAAAGAAAGACCTGTTCTTCTGCGCAAAGGGGACGCAAGCGGGCGCACATTGTCTCCGCAGCACTCTTTCGATACATTTACAGGGAAATCTGCCTCATTATCTGGCAGAAGAAAGGAAATAGAGATGCGTCGATTGATCACTCTGAGCGTTCTTGCCGCTCTGGCTGGCACAACAGTTACCGCCGCACAGGCGGAACCGGGCGGCTGCCTGAAATACGGGGCTGTGGGCGCTGTGGGCGGCCATGTCGCCAATCATGGCGTTCTGGGTGCCGTGGGTGGCTGCGTCACCGGCATGTATCGCCGCCACGTCTATCGTAAGGAAGCCAAGCAGAAGGCTGCTCTGTATGATCAGGAGCATCCCGGCGCAAAAGGCACCTACGCCCAGAAGGCCACAGCGTATGATGTGGAACATTCTACCCAGCCCGGCAAACTGACGTCCGAAGGCGCCCCGCAGAACGGCGCACAGCCCGGCCAGATGCCGCCGCAGGGGCAAGCTGCTCAGCCCCGGCAGGGCGACACCCACCTCTAAAATCTGCCAGCCCCTCCGTCAGCTTTTCAGCAGGCGGAGGGGTTCTGCACCGGAAAGAATGATGTTTTTCTGGCTCAAGGCCCTTCTCTCCGGGCTGACCATTGCTCTGGTCTCCACGCTCGCCCGCCGCTACCCCGGCCTTGGCGCGCTGGTGGCCTCTCTCCCCCTTATTTCCGTCTTTGGGATGATCTGGCTCTGGCTGGAAACCAAAGACCCCGCCCGCATGGAAGCCCATGTGGGGGCCACGTTCTGGTACGTGCTGCCATCCCTGCCCATGTTCCTGCTCATCCCGTGGATCATGCGGCATGGCGTGCCCTTCTGGCTGGCATTAGGCGCCGGCTGCGGCGTCACCATCCTGCTCTATCTGGGCATGGTCTGGCTCGCCCCCAAAATCGGTATTCAGATGTAGGGGCGTTAGCATGGAGGGTGCCGGCCTCTTTTTTTGATTTTGGTAATATCTGGCTGATAACACCCCTGAGCGCGCGCAATACGAGAGACGGTGCTGTTATCAATTCCAAAGCTTTCAGCAATGGATTGCAGGGACTCCCCTATTTGTCGCCGGTGGATAATGCTTTGCCGCTGATCCTCCGTAATCCGGCGCGGTCGCCCCATCCGCTTCCCTTGCTCTATAGCTCTTGCGCGGCCTTCTGCCGTGCGGGTGCGGATTAAATCCCGTTCTACATCCGCCAATCCCCCCAGAACAGCGAGCATAAGCCGCCCTGTGCTAGTATTGGTATTAGTCCAGGGTTCGCCCAGAGAGTAAAACGTGGCCTTTTGGTCTGTAATCGTCTTCACAATAGAAAAAAGGTCAAAGGTGCTGCGGGCCAGTCTGTCCAGACGTGTGACCACAACCATCTGCCCTTCTTTCAGGTTGTCCAGCAATCTCCTTAACTCTTTTCGCTCCGTATCGGCCCCGCTCGCTTTTTCACAATAAATGCGACGGCATCCGTATTCTTTGAGCTTTTTTATCTGAATATCCAAAGTCTGGTCTACCGTGCTTACACGCGCATAACCGACTTTATAACCTGATTTTTGAGAACTCATCACGCATTAGTCACGCAAAAAAGTGCGGGGATTTTTTGTGAAACTCCTGATTTAAACAAAGGCAAACAGATGGACTTGTTTCAACTGACTGTAGAGCTGATTACTATAACGCTCAAGATATCAGTGCAACAAAAATGTAAAAAATGTACATTTTTAATTCCACGAGCTCCTTTGCTTAAATCAGGAGTTAGGAAATGGCGCATTACAACCAATCAGCGGGTAATGTAAATTACGATATCACCACAAACTACGGATTTTTGGGTTCCCGAGCGGAGGTTACTATAACATACAAAGATCCTAACTCTGACGAGAAGACCACTCTTTTTGACGAAGATATCCCGAATGGAAACGCCATTGTTGAAGATAAAACAGTTTTTTCCATTCTGGGTGGGGGAACTTATGTCACACTTCCGGGAACAACGAGCGAGCTAGATTTTGGTGCAACATTTTTAAGTAAGCTGGCATTTTATATAGGCGGCACTACCGCCATCAACGTGGGTGGCAGTGCGTTTTCAGGCTCAACGCTCAATGTCTTTGGTGGGGATGCGACTTTAACGGGTGGTGCGGTAGGGAGCGGCTTTAGCAGCAACACCGTTAACATCGGCTATGGCGGAAAATTCAATACCGGCAACACGTTTCTGAGCTTCCTGTCAGGAACAACGATCAATTTTACGGATGGTGGCGGCACTCTGGTTGTTAACGGCGGTTCCAGCTTTATCGACCTTAGCGGCAAAACCTCTATCAATAATTATAATCCCGCTGATGATACGATCGAGCTCCAGAACCAGACTGCGATTATAGATCGGTATTCAATTTCTTATAATTCGAATGGTTCAGTGACCGTCAAACTTTATTCAGGCAATGAAGCAGTTGGTTCCTATACGGCCAACTTGGCAGATGGTGTCACTCTTCCAGTCGGTGATTTTTACGTTGACGAAGGTGAAAACCCGCTTAAAATTACCTATGATGGGCAGAATACCTATATTGGCGTCTGCTTTCTGGCAGGCTCAATGATTCGTACTCCAGATGGAGACTGCGCTGTAGAAAATATCCAGATTGGTGACGAGGTTGTCACATTTGACTGGAAAAGCAATACGGATCGCGTCAGTCCCGTCGTCTGGGTAGGGAAGGCGCATGTGTCTGTCCGGCCTGATCTGCCAGACGATGAAGCCGGTTATCCCGTACGCGTTCTTAAAAATGCCGTTGCGGAGGGTGTGCCTTATAAAGATATGCTGATTACAGCAGAGCATTGCCTGTTTTTTGAAAACAGGTTCGTCCCGGTGCGCATGCTGGTAAATGGTGTCTCCATTTTCTATGATAAATCAATCATGTCTTATGACTACTATCATGTGGAAACAGAGCGTCATTCTGTAATTACAGCCGATGGTATGCTGACAGAAAGCTATCTGGATACAGGGAACCGCCGTTCGTTCCGACAGGATGGAAAAGTCGTCGGTCTGCGTGGTGCAATCAGAAATTGGGTAGAGGATGCTGCTGCTCCGTTGGGTGTCGATCGCTCTTTTGCAGAGCCTGTGTTCCGTGCTCTGGATGAGCGGAAACATAAGGTTGAAACCATTCAGAAAGAAACAAAAATCCGGGATATGACCAATGATCCTGACCTGCATCTTATTACAGAAACAGGCGCGATTATTCGCCCTATTCGTCGCATGGGCGGCCAATACAGTTTTATGGTGCCGTCTCATACAAAGTCGGTGCGCATCATGTCTCGTGTTAGCAGACCCTCTGACGTAATCGGTCCCTTTGTGGATGATCGCCGTTATCTGGGCGTTGCCGTGACGGATATCTGTCTGTTGTCTGCCAGAAGCCAGTACGCCCTCATCTCCCATGTGCAGGTAGAAAAGCCAGAAGGCTGGTATTTAACCGACGGGAGTGGGTCTATCTGGACAAATGGGGCTGCATTACTGCCTGTGGGTGATCATCTGGAGTCTGATAAAGTCAGCCTCTTATCCATAACGATTCTTGAAAATAACTCTTATTTTCTGAATGAATCGGAAAAAAAAGAAAACAGGAAAAATTTGGCCTGATGGTGTGAGGCTTTTTGCCTTATGGTGCTTCGGGGAAGAGATAAAAGCATTATGGGGGCGCTTTATGTGCCCCCATTTCTAAAATATTATTTCGAGAAAATTTTTAAAATCTTTTCCGAAATAAAGTCACTTGCATATTGCGCCGCCGGGCTCAGGTGTGTGTCGCGCAGCCAGACCATTCCACTCTCAAGGTGCAATTCAGGTAAAAACCGCAAATGTGTCTCCGGGTCGACAACCTCGCGCCCAAGAGACTTAAGCATACTAAACGGAAGAAGCGTGAAGGCATCTGAAATATCGACAAGTTTTTTGGACCCGAGAGGCGAGTTGATTTCAATACGGCGCGGGGGCAGGCGTAGCCCCCTGGCAGCCAGAATGGAATCAAATCGGTCTCGCATGGCCATACCGGGTACAGGAATAACCCATGTGGCGGATGCAAATTCCTCCCACCGTTCCAGAACATCCGGCACGGAATGGATAGAGGTCATGCTCGCAACAACATAATGCTCACTGGCCAGCTTTTTCGTCGCCAGGCGCGGGTGATCTGTAATATCAGAGAGATTCACGAAGATAAAATCGTACAAATTCTCTTGCAGACCGGCCAGAAGATGGTGGCGTGCTGCATATTCGAGCGTCAAATTCAGATTCGGATGTTCTTTTTTTAATTTTGCAACACTGCGCGCAATGGTTTCCTGTAACATTGGAGTCTGAAAACCGATTTTTACATTATCGTGAAAGCTTTCTTCCAACAGCGTAAAATCCGCCATCAGATTTTTCAGTTCGGCGTCAATCCGCCTGCCTGAAATCATAAAACGCTCGCATAAGGGCGTCGGCAGAAATCCAGCTGCCGTACGCGCAAAAAGCTGAACCCCCAGAATACCTTCCAGTTCGCGGCAGGCTTTTGAAACCGCCGCAGGGGTAATATTCAGGCGTTCTGCCGCCAAACGAATGCTTTTTGTACAAGAAAGTGTTTCAACCAGCCGAAAATAACGCAATTTCATATGCGTACGCAGATCGGGAAACTTCGCCAACTCACATACTCCTCAAGAATCAAGAGTGTCTTCAGGTTGTGAGTGGTTTTCAGAAAAAATCGTCTCCCTCACCTAACCTCTGTTTCGGCTATTTATCTCACAAAACAAAAAACAGAACATTACAGAGAAGGGGTTCCATTATTAAATTTTGATTAGGAAAACTAAACGGTTTAAAGGGGCTAACCTTTTTTTGATTGTGTTTGCTTAAAAAAAACAATACGGTTTGTGGCGTTAAGAAGGAAATTCGGTCGAATCTGCCGGGTAAAAGAACAGATTCCGTGAGTATCGCGAGTCGTTCTCTAAAATGAGAAGGATAGAATAATGACTTCTGTTACCAGCAATATATTGTATCTTGATAATTATGTCACAGGAACAAATAATCTTCCCGGTGGTAGCTATAACGGAAGCTCTTTTTCGGCCGTTGTTATTCAGAGTGGCGGCACTTACGGGGGCACTCACAACGTTCTTTCTGGCGGGGAGATCGACCTTTATAATCACGGCGTCCTGGATGCCGGGACCGTCCTCAATGGCGGCACCATTTCATCCTTTAATAATATCTCCGGTAATTTTCCCTTTACGTGGGGAAGCTCCGGGGGGACGCTGGTTCTGGCAGCGGGTGCAATCGATGCGCAGGAAGCCCCTCTGGCAGGCAGCGCTAACATCATCATTGATTCCGGCGCTACTCTGAGCAAAGCCACACTTCAGTCTGGCAACAGCATTACGGTCAGCGGTGGTGGGTACTTGTCCAACACTACGGTTGTTTCCGGTGCCACAGCCATCTTCTCCGCCGGGGCGAATGAAAGCGGCATCACGCTTAATGGCGGCACCATCAGCGCCTATAATTCCCCGCCGTACTTCACATGGGGGAGCGGCGGCGGCAAGTTGGTTCTCGGCAGCGGCGCCGTGGATACTGGCGAAAAGCCTCTTGCTGGCATTGCCACGATTGTTGTTGAATCAGGGGCCACTCTCTCATCCGCCACGCTTCAGTCTGGCAACAGCATTACGGTCAGCGGTGGTGGCTCCTTGTCCAACACTACGGTTGTTTCTGGTGCCACAGCCATCTTCTCCGCCGGGGCGAATGAACGCGGCATCACGCTTAATGGCGGCACCATCAGCGCCTATAATTCCCCGCCGTACTTCACATGGGGGAGCGGCGGCGGCTGGTTGGTTCTCGGCAGCGGTGCCGTGGATACTGGCGAAAAGCCTCTCGCTGGCAATGCCACGATCGTTGTTGAATCAGGAGCCACACTTTCCACTGTCACGCTTCAGTCCGGCAACAGCCTTGGCATCAGTGCTGGTGGGCAAATTGGTACTGCGGTCGTGTCCAGCGGGGCGGGGCTTGGCGTTGCCGGTTCGCTCAGTTCAGCATCCGTAGTGGGCGGTGGTCGGGTTGATGTCACCTCCGGCGGCAGCCTTGGCGCAACAACGGTCTCCAGCGGCGGCACTGTTGATATCTCTGCGGGTGGCCTCATTTCCGGCACGGTGACCGTGCAAAACGGCGCTTCTGTCGTTATTGGCACCAATGCTGGTGGTGTTGTTGATCTGCAGGGTGATACCAACGGCGGTCTGGTTATTTCCGGCCTGACATCCGGCGGCACAGTGAACACGGTCATCAGCGGGTTCAACGGTACGGCTGCTGGTAATTCCGACAGTATCGAACTGGCTGGTCTGAAATCTGCGGATGTCGCGTCCGTCACCTATCCGTCTTCGGATCAGGTCGCCCTTGCGCTGACCAATGGTGGCACAGTCACGCTGAACATTCCGGGTGTAGAAAGCCAGGGGTTTAGCCTGACAGATGGCGCTGATGGCTGGCTGGATTACGAAGTCTGCTTCCTGTCCGGCAGCATGATCCAGACGCCGAACGGTGAGGTTGCGGTTGAAACCCTGCGTCTGGGTGATGATGTCACAGCCTATGTTGACGGTATGCCGCAGTCCCGCCGCGTCGTCTGGGCTGGCAAATCCCACGCTACCGTACGTCCGCATCTGGAGCTTGCTGAAGCGGGTTACCCGGTTCGTATTCTCAAAGATGCCATCTCTCACGGCGTGCCTTACAAGGATATGCTGATCACGCCAGAACATTGCCTGTTCTTCGATGGTCGTTTCGTTCCGGCCCGCATGCTGGTGAATGGCGCATCCATTTTCTATGATACGTCGATCACGTCCTATGACTACTTCCATGTGGAAACAGAGCAGCATTCTGTTCTGTGTGCCGACGGCATGCTGACGGAAAGCTATCTGGACACGGGCAACCGTCGCACCTTCCGTCAGGATGGTTCTGTGCTGTCTCTGGGCGCAGGGCGTCGGGAGTGGGCGGCAGATGCTGCTGTGCCGCTGTGCGTCGAGCGTGCCTTTGTGGAACCGCTGTTCCACGCTCTGGCCGCACGTGCAGACGAAGTTTCCGACAATCAGGTTTCGGTGAATGCCGTTGCTCTGACAAGGGAACCTGATTTGCATCTGGTTACGCAAACAGGCGCGATTATTCGCCCGGCACACCGTAACGGCGCAGAGTATCGCTTCATGCTGCCGCCGGGTGTCACGTCCGTCCGTATTGTTTCCCGTGCCAGCCGCCCGAGCGATGTCGTCGGTCCGTATGTGGATGATCGCCGGATGCTGGGTGTCGCGATTGCCGATGTTCAGCTGATCACGGCACAGAAAAAGCACAGTGTCAGTACGCATCAGCAGGCGGAAAAGCTGGAAGGCTGGTATGCCGCCGATACGGCGCCCGTCTGGACAAACGGTAATGCACATCTAACGCTTCCTGCTCTGGCGCAGAATGCCATGAGCATGCTGTCTCTGGATGTCTGTGCCGCTGGCCCTTACCCGCTGGCAGACCAGACAGACGCGGAAACAACGGCCTGTTCTGCCTGACCATAGTCAGCAGTTTAAGCGGTAAAGCGAGAAGGGGTGGTTCTGCCAAAAGGCAGAGCGGCCCCTTTTTTATTTTTTAAGCGTACATCATTGTTTTCGCACCCTTAATGGTGGGGCGCGGGAGCAAAATGCGAAAGGTTCTGAAAACCTGTTCCATAGGAAGGCGATTCTGGTGGTTCTGATATGATCTGGCGGCTTTTATCCGGTTTGGTTTGTTTTTTCACGACCCGATCAATGCGTTCTAAAACAGCTTCAAAAATAGGAATACGTGAGTTAAGCGCCATTTATTTTGTCTAATAAGCGAGATCAACCAAACGGTTTACGCATAACAACCATTATTCGATTTTCTTTGTTGGAAAAAAAATACCACTAAGTTCTAGTTTAAGTTTACATTGAGGGAAAATATGACAAAAGTTACAAATGGCACGATTGTGACTATCTCCAATGGTCAAGTGAGTTCCGGTATTACTGTAGATAATTATGGTACGCTTGTCGTTGCAGGCGGTGGCACGGCGAGCTCAACGACTGTTGGGAGCAACGGTGGCGTTGCCCTTTCAGGGTCTGCTATCGGCACAACCGTGAGTGGGGCAGGCGTACTTGAAATCGGCAGTGGCGGTGTCGCAACAAGCACCACAGTTACGAGTGGGAAGGCGTTCGTTGATGCCGGTGGTACGCTGAATTCAACCACGGTAGATAATTACGGCACGCTTGTTGTTGCAGGCGGTGGCACGGCGAGTTCAACGACTGTTGGAAGCAACGGTGGCGTTGCCCTTTCAGGGTCTGCTATCGGCACAACCGTGAGTGGGGCAGGCGTACTTGAAATCGGCAGTGGCGGTGTCGCAACAAGCACCACAGTTACGAGTGGGCAGGTGTTCGTTGATGCCGGTGGTACGCTGAATTCAACTACGGTTTATGGTCCGTCTGTCAACGGGAGTGGCTCATCTGTTCCGAGTGTGGTCGTTTCTGCTGGTGGAAATGCTGTATCAACCGTGCTGTCCAGCGGCGGTAATCTGGATGTTTATGGGACTGTAGTAGACACAACGGTTAACGGTGGTGCGACAGAAACTGTTCTTGCCGGCGGTCTGGCATCTGGAACAATTGCTGACAATGGCGGCGTAATTAATATTCAGTCTGGCGGTCAGACCTATTACACCACAGCCGGCAGCGGCGGTGTGATCAATGTCGCGTCGGGTGGGTCCACATGGTATGCCGTGATTGATGGCGGGACACTCAACCTTTCTGGTGGCGGTAATGGTGAGACCGGTGCTTTCGTCACAAACAGCACAACCTTTACGTCCAACGGCGGCACGGTAAATCTGGACAGCGGATATAGCGAAAACCGCACATGGACCGTTCCCGCAGCTGTCACCATGAACGTGACGAGCGGCGCGACACTGAGCAACGCTGTTGTCTCTTCCGGCGGTGATGTCACTGTCGCCAGTGGCGGCGTGCTTGCCGGCACAGTGACGGTGCAGGATGGCGGTTCTGCTGTTATTGGCCCCAACGCAGGCGGCGTTATTGACCTGCAGGGTGATACCAACGGCGGCCTGGTCATTTCCGGCCTGACATCAGGCGGCACGGTCAGCACGGTTATCAGTGGGTTCAGCGGCACAGCAGCTGGCAATTCTGACAGCATTGAACTGTCTGGCGTGAAGTCTGCGGATGTTTCTTCCGTCACCTATCCGTCTGCGGATCAGGTCGCGCTGACGCTTAAAAACGGCGGTGTCGTCACCCTGAACATTCCGGGGGTTGAGAGCAAGGGCTTCAGCCTGACAGACGGTAAAGATGGCTGGCTGGATTATGAAGTCTGCTTCCTGTCCGGCAGCATGATCCAGACCCCGAACGGTGAGGTTGCTGTTGAAGCCCTCCGTCTGGGTGATGATGTTACGGCCTATGTTAACGGCATGCCGCAGTCCCGCCGCGTTGTCTGGGCTGGTAAGTCCCATGCCACAGTGCGCCCGCACCTGTCTGCCGATGAAGCAGGCTATCCGGTCCGCATTCTCAAAAATGCCATTGCTGAAGGCGTGCCTTACAAAGACATGCTGATCACCCCGGAACATTGCCTGTTCTTCTACGGTCGTTTCGTGCCGGCCCGTATGCTGGTGAATGGGTCTTCCATTTTCTATGATACGTCCATCACGTCCTATGACTACTTCCACGTGGAAACAGAGGAACACTCCGTTCTCCGGGCAGATGGCATGCTGACGGAAAGCTATCTGGACACGGGCAACCGTCGCACCTTCCGTCAGGATGGTTCCGTGCTATCTCTGGGCGCAGGGCGTCAGGACTGGGCGACAGACGCAGCCGTCCCGCTGTGCGTCGAGCGTGCCTTTGTGGAACCGCTGTTTCACACTCTGGCGGCACGTGCAGACGCTCCGGTTAGCTCTGCCGACATCACAACAAACCCGGACCTGCATCTGGTGACCCAGAGCGGCGCTCTTATCCGCCCTGTGTATCACCAGAATGCGCAGTATCGCTTCATGCTGCCGCCGGGTGTGACCTCTGTGCGCATCGTCTCCCGTGCCAGCCGTCCAAGCGATACGGTTGGTCCGTATGTGGATGACCGCCGGATGCTGGGTGTGGCCATTGCGGATATCGACCTGATCACGGTGGAACAGAAGAGCAGCATTACCGCGCATCTGCAGACGGAAAAGCCCTCCGGCTGGTATGATGGGGAAGCTGGCAATGCTGGTCCTGTCTGGACAAATGGTGACGCATACCTGCCGCTGCCAGCTCTGGCACGGAACGCCATGAGCATGCTGTCTCTGGATGTCTGCGCCGCCGGGCCTTATCTGCTGGCAGACCAGACAGAAGCGGAAACAGCGGCCCGTTCTGCCTGACCATTGTCAGCAGTTTAAGCGGTAAAGCGAGAAGAGGTGGTTCTGCCAAAAGGCAGAGCTGCCCCTTTTTTATTTTTTAAGCGTAAATCATTGTTTTCGCAGCCTTGATGGTGGGGCGCGGGAGCAAAATGCGAAAGGTTCTGAAAACCTGTTCCATAAGCAGGCGATTCTGGCGGTTCTGATATGAGCTGGCGGCTTTTATACGGTTTGGTTTGTTTTTCGCGACCCGATCAATGCGTTCTAAAATAGCTTCAAAAATAGAAATACGTGAGTTAAGCGCCATTTATTTTGTCTAATAAATGAGATCAACTAAACGGTTTACGCATAACAACCATTATTTGATTTCCTTTGTTTGAAAAAAAATACCATTACGTCATAGTTTAAGGTTTCATCGAGAGAAAAGAAAATATGACAAAAGTTACAAATGGCACGATTGTGACTATCTCCAATGGTTAAGTGAGTTCCGGTATTACTGTAGATAATTATGGTACGCTTGTTGTTGCAGGCGGTGGCACGGCGAGCTCAACGACTGTTGGGAGCAACGGTGGCGTTGCCCTTTCAGGTTCTGCTATCGGCACAACCGTGAGTGCAGCGGGCGTCCTTGAAATCGGCAGTGGCGGTGTCGCAACAAGCACCACAGTTACGAGTGGGAAGGCGTTCGTTGATGCCGGTGGTACGCTGAATTCAACCACGGTAAATAATTACGGCACGCTTGTTGTTGCAGGCGGTGGCACGGCGAGTTCAACGACTGTTGGAAGCAACGGTGGCGTTGCCCTTTCAGGTTCTGCTATCGGTACAACCGTGAGTGCAGCGGGCGTCCTTGAAATCGGCAGTGGCGGTGTCGCAACAAGCACGACAGTTACGAGTGGGCAGGTGTTCGTTGATGCCGGTGGCACACTGAATTCAGCCACGGTTTATGGTCCGTCTGTCAACGGGAATGGCTCCTCTGTTCCGAGTGTGGTCGTTTCTGCTGGCGGAACAGCCGGTAACGCGTTGATTGGTAAAGGTGGAACCGTTGATGCTCAGAGTGGCTCGACTATTTTGAATGCCTATGCTTTCAGCAGTGGTGTACTGAGCGCAGCCTCTGGTGCTGTCATTAGTGGCGCGACGGTTACCACCGGCGCATCAATTATTGCTGATGCAGCAACTATCCTGACAGGCACAATTATAAACGAAGCCACTATCTCAGGCGGCGTGCTGTCCGGATCTGGTACAGCAGAAATCACGTCTTCTGGCGCAGTTTTTGCCAACCAGACAATCGGCAGTGGTGCATCTGCAACTCTTCTCGCCCATGGGTCAGGAAGTAATTTGGTCATCAGTGGCGGAACGCTGGATTTATATACAAACAATACATCTTATACGACTATTGTTGGCTCTGGTGGTAATTTTATTCTGGAGTCTGGCGTAGTCTTTAATGCCACCAGTGGAAATTACCCAGCCAACGGAAATACGATTACCGTCAACTCGGGTGCTGTTCTCTCTGCCTCGCATATTTCTTCTGGTGGTACGATAAACGTTCAGGGTGGCGTTGTATCCCGCACGGTGGTCGATGGTGGAACGCTCAATATTTACACACCGACCGGCGGAACAAATAATACAACCTTCACGTCAAATGGCGGCGTTGTTAATCTGGAGCCTGGATTTGAAGATACCAGAACTTGGACAGTTTCCAATAATGTTACCTTCAATGTTCTGAGTGGTGTTGCGATCTCTACTCCCACAATTCAGAATGGTGGTACTGTGGATGTTGTTTCCGGCGGTAAGATAGCAGGGCAGGCTGTTGTCTCTTCGGGCGGCACATTGGTTGTAAACGGTACTGTTGGTAGCAATAGCATCCTGCTATCTGGTGACGGTGCACATCTGGTTATCAGCGGTACGACGATGCCGACGAATACCATTTCGGGTTGGTCGCCCTCCGATACGATCGAACTTGCTTCCATTCCCCAGGCAAGTGTTACCAGTGTCAGCACAACTGCCAGCGGCATCACCTTTCACACCACCGGTGGTACATACTCGCTAAACGTGCCAGGCGCGAATAGCTACGGCTATAACTTGTCGTCTGACAGTAATGGCGGACTGATCTATACGACGTGCTTTGCAGAAGGCACCGCGATCACAACCCCTGAGGGTGAGGCCGCTGTCGAAACACTTGTGCCGGGCACGCTGGTCATGACGCCAAAGGGAGCCATGCCCGTCAAATGGCTGGGTCATCGCTCCATTACAGTGTCCAGCCAGCCTGTGCCGGAAGAAAACTGGCTGGTTCGCATTCGCGAGGGTGCCTTGGCCGACGGCATGCCGTCCCGTGATCTTCTGGTGACGCAGGAGCACTGCATGGTCTTCGAGGGCAAGCTGGTTCCTGCCCGTATGCTGGTCAATGGTGCATCGATCCTGATTGATCGCACGATCAACAGCTATACCTACTATCATGTGGAACTGGAGAGCCATGAAGCAGTCTGGGCTGAAAACGCACTGACCGAGAGCTATCTGGACACGGGGAACCGTAGCCAGTTCGACAATCACACCGTAACCGCGATCTTCGGTGGTTCGAAGGCTGGTGGTTCGAAAACGCTGCCGCTTGAGACGTCGCGTGCCTTTGTCGAGCCGATTTATGCACGCATTGCAGAGCGCGCTGGCGGCGTTGCCCACCAGCCTGAACTGAGCACCGATCCGGATATGCATCTGNTTCCTGATTGATCGCACGATCAACAGCTATACCTACTATCATGTAGAGCTGGAGAGCCATGAAGCAGTCTGGGCTGAAAACGCACTGACCGAGAGCTATCTGGACACGGGGAACCGTAGCCAGTTCGACAATCACACCGTAACCGCGATCTTCGGTGGTTCGAAGGCTGGTGGTTCGAAAACGCTGCCGCTTGAGACGTCGCGTGCCTTTGTCGAGCCGATTTATGCACGCATTGCAGAGCGCGCTGGCGGCGTTGCCCACCAGCCTGAACTGAGCACCGATCCGGATATGCATCTGGTTACCAACTTTGGTCAGATCATCCGGCCGCTCCGGCAGGCGAATGACCGTGTCATGTTCATGCTTCCAGCGAATGTCACGACAGTTCGTCTGGTATCGCGGGCCAGCCGCCCGACGGATACGGTCGGCCCGTTTGTGGATGATCGCCGGATGCTGGGTGTCGCCATTGCCTCTGTACAACTCATCACGGCTGACCAGACGCACAGCATCAGCACCCACCTGCAGGCGGACAAACCGGCCGGCTGGTATGCGACGGATACATCTCACGCCTGGACGGACGGCAATGCGTCTCTGCCACTGCCTGCTCTGGCCAAAAAAGCCATGAGCATGCTGTGCTTGGAAGTTTGCGCTGCCGGTCCTTACCGTCTGGCAGATCAGGCTGAAGGGAAAACAGTCGCGCAGTCTGCATGACGCAACAGGGGGCAGTCCTGCACACACGCAGGCTGCCCCCACATTAAGGCCGTGCCATCAAATAGTGCCGCGCTACGGACTATTCACTCTTCCCCAACCACGCCCGCGCCTCACCATTCGGATATTTCTGGGTATGCAGGTTCAGGTAAATACGCCCATCCAGCAAATCCCGCTCCGTCTCCGTGCTCAGCATCACACTGCCACTCAGCGGGCTTTTATACGGGCCGTGCACCGTCACTTCCGGCGGCCCATCCTTGCCGGGCAGGGCAGGGCCGTGCAGATGCGCAATCGTCACCGGGCCACTCAGCCCGTCCCATGTCACGGTATAGCGCAGCACATGCGCCCCGGCGTAATAGAGCGCCACCACATTCCCGTGCACCTGCGCAGGCGCACCATGCTCGGGTGCCAGGGTGCCAGAAAACAGCATGCTACGCTGGGCCTGTGCCGGGGCGATGAACGCTCCTGCCGCCAGCAGGCCAGCAGCCAGCGCCATACTCAAAACCGGTTTGCGGGGCAGGGTCATCACGGCAGGGTCCTCATCACGTCAGAAAGCACGCTGCATCCGGAACGCCGGATGCCATCACCTGCCTGAAACGCTCAGGATAAAAGGCCGTTGCCTCCGCTCACAGAATGTGAACGGTTATTCAAAATCCCGTATCACGCCCTCATGGTCCAGCGGGCGGTCTGGTGTGCGGCTAAAATGCACACGCGGCTGCGTGCCATCCGCCTTTATTTTCTGGCGCAACGTGGCCAGCCAGCGTTCCGTCGCGGCCTCCCGCTGCACAGAGGAAGAGGAAATTTCTGGTCCGGGACGGGAAGACTGAGGCATCATCTTGCTCACAAGCAGAAGGATTTCACGCCTCCTTCCTACACCGGCCAGCCCCTGCCAGCACGTGACGTTTTTTTGAAATCAAGGCACCCATACCCTTGACCCACCCAAAGCCCATCCCCTACCTCTGCGACTGTCGAAGGTCTCGCGCAAGCGAGTGAAAAGGGAACGCTGAAGGATCCGGCTGGGCATACAGGTCCGGGGTTCAGGCAGCGGCTGCCCCCGCAACTGTAAACGGTGCGCTGATGCATCACGCCACTGGCCCCATAACGGCTGGGAAGGCGCGTCAGACAATCCCCGTGAGCCAGGAGACCTGCCTTCGTCGCTCAGTCATGATAGCCGGACGGGGTGAGCCGGATATCGGGGAACAGTTATGGGTCACGTTGTGTCTCCGCGTCCTGTCCGGCGCGGACGCTCTCCGTTTATCGTCGCGCTCCTCTGCGCCTCTGCCTTCACCGCAGCACACGCCGCACCGTCTGCCAAACCCACGCCATCCAAAGATGCAGCCCGCCGGGCCTCCCCGGTCACGCCTCCCATCACGCCGGCAGGGTCCCCCCAAAAACTCCTCGGCCACAAAACAACCGAGGCCCACGGGGAAGAGCATCTTCAGGTCATCGCCTCACATACAGATCCCATGGGCCGCGCGCTCACGGCCAGTCAGGGCAGCATTACCGCCAAGGAACTCCGCCTGCGCCCGGTTTACCGAGTGGGGCAGTTGCTGGAATCTGTCCCCGGTCTGGTCGTCACCGCGCATTCGGGCGAGGGCAAGGCCAACCAGTATCTTCTCCGCGGCTTCAATCTGGACCACGGCACAGACCTTGCCAGTTTTGTGGATGATATCCCGGTTAATGAACCCACCCACGCCCACGGGCAGGGCTATACGGATGTCAATTTCCTCATGCCGGAACTCGCACAGGGCATCGATTACACCAAAGGCCCATTTTACGCGGATGTCGGGGATTTCGGCGTCGTCGGGTCCGACCATATCCGCTTAACGGATGACCTGCGCGGGCAGGCTTCTGGCAGTCTCGGCACACTGGGCGACGAACATGCGTTTATTGGCGATACGGCGCACTTCAAAAATGGCGATAAACTGCTTGGTGCTTTCTCAATAGACCACCTCAATGGCCCGTGGGCGCATCCGGACAACTTCCGGGGCATCAAATCCGCCGCGCGCTACACCCACACCACAGAACACACCAAATTCAACCTGACCGGCCTGTATTACCGAGGCCAATGGAACAACACGACCGACCAGCCTCTGGAGGCCTACCAGAAAGGCCTCATCAGCCGTTACGGCTCTCTGGACCCAAGTGACGGCGGCTATTCCGAACGGTTCAGCGTTTCCGCGCATCATATTCTGCATAACGATAACTGGCAGCTCAAAACATCGCTTTACGTCGTGCATAGCCGCCTGACTCTATGGAACGATTTTAGCCATTATCTGAACGACCCCATCAATGGCGATCAGGAACAGCAGGACGAAACCCGCACCACCTTTGGCGGCACATCGGCATACCAGCGGCATGACACCTTCCTGCACCGCGCTACAGACACCACTTTTGGCGTACAAGGCCGCTGGGACAGCATTTATATCGACCGCCGCCATACCCGCCAGCGCAAAGTCCTGCCCGACTGCCCGGATAGCAGCGTGCCCACCGGCCAGTATGTCTGTAATGGGGATAACGTCTCACAAGGCAATGTCGGTCTGTTCGGCCAGAACATCACCCACTGGCTGCCCTGGCTGCGTACCGTTGTCGGCCTGCGTGGGGATTATTACGGAGGCTCAGATCACAGCCTCGTTTCCGGTTATAGGGGCCGTGTGCATCAGTGGCTTTTTCAGCCCAAAGGCAGCCTGATTTTCGGCCCGTGGTATAAAACGGAATTTTATATCAGCGCAGGGCAGGGCTACCATTCTAACGATATCCGCGCCGTCCTCGGCACCGTGCCGACTGATGGCATTGCCAACGGTGCCATCGCCACCCCGTTCATGACCCGTGCCACCAGTGAGGAACTGGGCGTCCGCACCAACATCATCCCAAAACTGAACCTGCAGGCCGCCTTTTTCCGTATCGATTTCAGTTCAGAACTCACTTACGACGCGGATGAAGGCGTCAACGATGCCGGCGCCCCCAGCCGCCGGCAGGGGTTTGAACTCTCCGGCCAGTATCACCCGCTGCCCTGGCTGGAACTTAACGCAGATATTGCCTCCACCCACGCCCGCTATTTCACGGGTAATCCCGGCCTTTATGGCCTGCCGGGGCTGTATGTGGCCAACGCCCCCAACTTTATCGGCTCCTTCGGCCTGCTGGCCGACCACCCCAGCGGCTTCTTCGGCGGTGTGCAGTTCCGCTGGCTCGGCTCCTACCCGTTAATCGAGGATAACTCCCTGCGCTCCCACGGCTATAAGGAAGTGAACATGGATGTCGGCTACCACATCACAAAATACCTTCAGGTGCAGGCCAGCATTTACAACCTGACCAACACCCACGCCTCCGCCTCCCAATACGCCTACGACTACCGCCTCACCCCCACATCCCCCGTCGAAACCGGCTCCACCTACCACCCCTTGGAACCCCGCTCCGCCCGCTTCTCCGTCACGGCGAATTTCTGAAAATCATGTAACCGATCTAGGGAAAATACGAGGAAAGTCCTATTGGTTGCATTCCAAAAGGGGAGGGCGAATCTCGCTACCAGCGATAAGCCAGCGTCACAAACATGGCGCGTCCCGGAGCCCACGCACAGGCAACATTGCGCGTGCAGATGGCAACATAGCGGCTGTTGGCAATGTTTGTGCCGTTGAGCTGGACTGACGCCCGTTTGTAATCAATATGAGCCACCACATCGCCTACCAGCTGGCTGGGCACAGAAAATGTTTCAGGCAACGCCCCCGCCGTGTTCCCTGTATAGCGCAGGCCCCCTCCCACGCCGGCCACAAGATCACGCCAAATATGAAAATCCTTTTTCAGGAAAACAGACGCCATGTGAGAGGGTACTGCCACCGGACGCTGGCCAATTTGTGCGGTAGTTGTGGATTTTGTGATTTTTGGGTCCTGATAGGTAAAGGACGCAATAAAACTGATGTTCCACGGCAGGCGTCCCATGCCTTCAAACTCAAACCCTCTGGTCCGTTGTTCACCGGCCTGAATATCATAGGTTGAATCAACAGGGTCAGGTGTCAGAATATTGGTCTCAACAAGATCAAAAAAATCCGCTGTCAGCATAAAATGGTCACCCCATGGCATTTTTTGGGATGGCTTATATTTCAGACCCGCTTCAATCTGCCGCCCTTTTGTCGGCAGGAAAGCCGTATTCAGGCGCGTTGTGCCCACCTGCGGCTGGAATGATGTCGCATAGGACACATAGGGCGACAGACCATAAGGTGCGGAATAGAGCAGGCCAGCACGGCCCGTAAACGCGTTGTTGTTTTGCGGTGTGCGCTGAGCCGTCAGGTTATCCACCGTCATGCTTTCGGTAAAATCTCCACGCCCGGACAGGGTTAAATGGAAATTCTTCCAGTCGGCCTGCTCCTGCGCGTAAATACCGGTCTGGCTTTCTGTCTCGTTCGTGTTGGTCGTTGTGCCATAGGTCGGCCAGGTAATGGCGCGGTAAACCGGCGCATAAAGATCGAGTGAGGGCGCTGTGTTCTGGCCGCGACGGTTCGCCAGAAAATCACTGCGGAAATCAACACCAACCAGAAGTTCATGCTTAACAGGCCCGGTTTTCAGCTTGAGGTCAGACCGGGTATCCAGCGTCACATTATTATAATTAGCTGATTGCAGCAGGGCGCGTCGCGTAATGGTTCGCTGATCACTGGAAAGAGCCTGCGTTGTCACAAAGCGATAATCCAGATCCAGATGGGCGTAGCGCATATTCTGGGTCATGGTCCAGTTAGGCAGAATTTTGCGGGAAAAACTGTATCCAACAGCCGCCTGTCGTTTGGAATAAACGTCGTAATCTGCATCGCTTGACAGAAAATCACGGGCAATCCGGCCATAGCGTGTTGCCGTCAGGGTTCCGGCTGCCGGCAGGAACTGCGCCGTGGAACCTGCATCCAGTTGTTCAAAACTGGCGAGAAGAGTCAAATCCGTCTTGTCATCAGGCTCCCACCTTAAGGACGGTGCCACATAAATCTCGTTGTTTTTGATATTTTTGGCATAGGTATCTGATTTTCGGATCAGCCCGTTAAAGCGCCACATCAGTGTTTTGGAGGCATTGAGCGCTCCCCCAATATCGGCAGCGCCCTGCACACGACTATAAGCCCCCGTCTGGAAATTAATCTCATTTTTCTGTCCTGCATTCGGGCGCTTGCTCACGGCATTTATAATACCGCCAAGCTGCCCGGACCCATACAGAGCGGATGTTGCACCGCGCAGAACATCCATTTCCTCCAGCCCCCAGGGTTCAATGCTGAACGACTGTGATGAGGCCGCATCCGGCGTGCGTGTGCCATCCAGATAAATGTCGGGTGAGAAGCCCCGGATCGTTCCAAAATACCCTCTGGGGTCATCCTTGGACCCATAATCGGATACCCCCGCAGAATACCGCACAGCATCCGAAACGCTGCGGGAATTCAGAATAGCCATCCGTTCCTGCGTAATGACCGTAATGTTCTGAGGCGTCTGCTCAAGCGGCGTGTCTGTTTTGGTGGCGGCAAAGCCACTCCGCGCCAGCAAACCATGCCGTGAGGCCGAGACATCAATGGTCTCTTTTGTATCGGCTTTTTTCTCCCGAGAATGCCGCCGTGCGGAAAGGGCTTTCTCATCCTGCTCAGGGCTCTGGACCGAGGGCAAGGCGGGGGCTGGGGCAGCAAAAGCCTGAGCTGCACAAAACAGCAATGCAGGCTGCGTGAAGGCAACAAAACGAGCAAGACGCTGCATGGAAAGGGTCGATCCCCAGTAAAAAGCAAGAGGCTTTCAAAGTGACCTCTAACAGATTGTCTCCTTACTGCACCTGATAATCATTATCAATAAAATCTTTGGTGTGGCTGCTTATCCCTGCCGCAACCACACTTCCGCCGCCCGCTCGGCGGCATCAGGATCAGCCTCCACCACATCCGGCTGAACCGGACCCTCATACCGCTTGCCCGTCCGGTCCAGTTCAAACTCTGCGGCCACTACCAGCCTCCCACCATCAGGCAGGGTGAAGCTCTTGTTCCCACTGGTCTGACCATGCGTGGCGGTCCCAAAAAACCGCGTGTTAGGCCGCCCCTTTAGCGCAATCGCCACCGCTTCCCCCGCGCTGGCGGTTTGCGGGCCAATCAGAACCGCTACAGGCACACGGGACAAATCCGGTCCGCCGTCCTGCGGAGCCACACCCTGCGCCACAGCCCGCCAGGGGGCAGAGCGTTTCCCCGTTCGGTCTTCAAAAAAGCCCAGATCCCCATTGCCGAGCAGCGGCCTCAAAGCTTGCAGCATTGGCCACATATTGCCGCCTCTGTCATGGCGCAGATCCACAATCCACCCGCGCATGTCAGGAGCCTGCGCAAAAATCTGCTGCCCGGTGCGGGAAAAATCTTGCATTCTCTTAGCAGAATGAGACGTCAAAGCAGGGAGAGAAATCTTTCCAACATCAGAGCTGATTTTCGTAAAGACTGGCATCTGCTCAGGTTGTGCGGCCAGCTTGCGCACTGTATCAGGCGGCATCACAAAACTATGCCCATCATGCAGGTCAGCAAGCAGAGTCCGGATCTCGGCATAAAGATCATCAGCCGAGCCCACTCTGGCCAGTTCCAGCAAAGGCGGGGTGCGGCTCTCCCAGTCAATCAAAGATGCATGCAGCGCCTGTGTGCGCATGGCATTGATTGCAAAAGCCATGGTCTGCACAGCAACAGACTGATTAGCATTCTGTTCCCCCGCGGGCACAACCGGCCCAACATGCAGCCCGCAAGCGGTCACTGTCCCCGGTCCACGCAGCATCACACCATAAACAACCCGTGTCGCCTGCGGCGGCACCCACACCACCATCTCCTGCATGCGGGTCACACTTTGCCCACGCACCATGTCCTTTTGCGTATTTCTAACCCCGATCTGCTTTGTGCCGTCATAAAGCATCATCCACAGACCAGCGCCTGCCTGCACATCCTGCACGCTCAGCTGCGCCCGCAGGCGCAACACCTTGTTCTGTAAACCGTCTGTTGAAAGCACCGTTCGCGTCACCGCAAACTGCTTCGGGCTGGCAGTGGCGGAGTGCAGCACCACCGCTTTTTCTCCATCCGGGCAGGGTGCCCCCTCAGACAGCGTAAACTGATGCTGCGGGTCAAACAGGTCCCACTGCACCGGTTCCGCAAACCCCTTTGCAGAAATCATCACGAACACACCTGCACACACCAGAAAAGCCCGCTTCGCCATGTCACCCCCACGTCCGCTCCTGCCGTCAGTAGAGCCAGGAAAGACCGTACCAAAACGCAAGCATCCCCAGCATGACACAATTGATAAGTTTCAGGTTCACCAGACCAATGGCAGCCGTTGCTGCACTCAGCGCAAAGGAGAGGCGGGGGCCGTCTCTGTGCTGCATGAGGGGTCACTCTTTCCCTGCCGCGTGTTGACGCCCGTTCCCCCCACCCGTAAAAAGCCCCCGTTCCAAACACGCGATGCCCTACCCGGCGCAGCCTTATTGAGCGCCGGAGGCGCTGCCTGCTATGTCCCCATCCATCACATTTGCCGATCTCCCCCTGGCGCAGCCCCTGCAGGACGCCCTGGCCGAGACAGGCTACACCACCCCCACGCCCATTCAGGCCCAGTCCATTCCGCTGCTGCTGGAAGGGCGGGATCTGCTCGGCATGGCGCAGACCGGCACTGGTAAAACCGCGTCATTCGTGCTGCCGCTGCTGCACCGCATGGCCCAAAACCCGCGCCCGGCCCCCAAACGTGGCGCGCGCGTGCTGGTTCTGGCCCCCACGCGAGAACTGGTCTCTCAGATTGCCGATGGGTTTGAAAATTTCGGGCGGCATCTGCCGTTCACCGTCACCACCATCTTCGGTGGCGTTAGCCCGATGCATCAGATCAACGCGTTGAAAAACGGCGTGGATGTCATCGTCGCAGCCCCCGGCCGCCTGCTCGATCTCGTCACGCAGGGCGAGTGTGACCTCTCGCAGCTTGAAGCACTGGTGCTGGATGAAGCCGACCAGATGCTCGATATGGGCTTTGCAAAACCCATCGAACGCATTGTCGCCACCCTGCCCAAAGAGCGCCACACCATTCTGCTCTCTGCAACAATGCCGAAATCCATTGCAGCGTTGGCGGAAAGCCTGCTGCAAAATCCGGCCAATGTCGAAATCGCGCCGCCCTCTACCACGGTGGACCGCATTGAGCAGTCCGTCATGTTCATGGACGCAGCCCACAAGAAAGAGGCCCTGCTGGAGCTGCTGCGTACACCCGGCATGGGTCAGGCCGTGGTCTTCACCCTGCAAAAGAATATCGCCAACGAAGTCTGCGCCTTCATCACCGAGGCTGGCATCACAGCAGAAGCCCTGCACGGCAACAAGTCACAGGGTCAGCGGGAACGCGCTCTGGAAGCTTTCCGCGCCGGCACGGCACAGGTTCTGGTCGCAACCGACATCGCGGCCCGCGGCATTGATGTTGATACCGTCACGCATGTTTTCAATCATGACCTGCCCAGCCTGCCGGAAAGCTATGTCCACCGCATTGGCCGCACGGGCCGGGCAGGGCGCAGTGGTTACGCCATTACCCTGTGCGATGCCGAGCAGCGCGCCTGGCTGCATGATGTCGAGCGTGAAATTGGCCGCACCCTGACGGTCCACACAGACCACGCCTGGCATTCGGAAGAGGCTCGCACCTCCACCAAACGCGCCCCCGTCCTCGGTGGCGGCCCGGTCAAACAGATCAAGCCGCAGAAAGTCCGCGAACGCAAAATCTGGACCGAAGAAGAAAAAGCCGCCGCCCGCGCCGCCGCCATGGCGGCCCGCAGCGGGGGCTGATCAGGCACCTGACGGTCCTATACCGCTCTCCCTCATGGCATGGTATGAGGGAGAGGGCCGGGTATTACCCGCCGCTTCAGGAAAGTCCCCATGTCGCAACAGAACAGTATTGTACTAAAATCTATTGATGAAATACTGACAGAATCTTTTTTCATTCCCTTCTACCAGCGTGGATACCGATGGACGAAGCGGCAGGCAGAGGATCTGCTGGATGATATCTACGAATTTCAGAGGCAGAAAAAGGCAGGGTCCGGCACACCCTTTTACTGCCTCCAGCCTGTTGTTGTAAAAAAACGCGATCAGGAGTGGGAACTCATCGACGGGCAACAGCGCCTGACGACAATCCATATCCTTCTGAATTATCTCAAAGACCAGATGACGCCGGGTCAGACCCCTTACACGATTTCCTATGAGACACGTCCGGCTAGTAAGAAATTCCTTGAAAATATGGACGTGGCGATGAGCCATGAAAATATAGATTTCTTCCATATGCACGAGGTCCAAAAAGCTATTGCGGCCTGGTTTGAAGAAAAAGACCAGACCTGCAAATCAGAATTTCTCCACACCCTGCTTGGTCACGACGGAGCCGGCGGGTGCGTTAAAATCATCTGGTATCAGATTAATGAAGAAACCGATGTTACCAAAATTTTTACGCGCTTGAATATGGGAAAAATCCCTTTGAGTAATGCAGAGCTGGTCAAGGCTCTTTTGCTCAAGCGGAGTAATTTTGAAGAGCAAGAACGCTACCTGCGGCAACTTAAAATCGCGCAGGAATGGGATGAGATTGAACGCGTCCTGCAAGCGGATGATTTCTGGTATTTCCTCTGCGGAGAGAAGCAGGAAGCCAATCGGATCGAATTTGTTCTCAATTTGGTCGCCCGTGACCTAAAGGATGATAAGTCGGCTATCCCGGTAGATGATCCCTCTTACATTTTTCTGACTTTCTCCAGTTGGTTTGAAGCAACGCAAGATCCTCAGCCTTTCCAGACCTGTTGGGAAAAGATCAAACGTTGGTTTATGACGCTGCAAGAATGGTATCAGGAACACGATCTTTTCCATATGATTGGATTTCTGATCGCCTCAGGTAAAAAAATATCTGATATTCAAAACGTATTGGAGCAAAGCGCTACAAAATCAGACTTCAAGAAAAACCTCAAGGCGATGATTCGCGCGCAGGTTATCCGTCAAAACAAGAGCATTGAGGTATATATCAAGCAACTCTCTTATGGAGACCGCGTGGAAGTCGTGCGCGTTCTTCTTCTCTTTAACATCACAAGTCTGCTGCTCAGCAGGGCAACAAATGCCCGTTTCCAGTTTGATTATTACAAAAAGCAGAAATGGGATCTGGAGCATATCCACTCACGCACGGATACTCTGCCAAATCAGAAGAAGAAGCAGAGCGCATGGCTCGAAAATACTCTGGATTTCATAAAAGATTCTGTTCTGCTTGATCAGAATGCGGAGCGCGATAGGCAGGCATTGATTCAGGAAGCGGAAACGCTCAAAAATTCGGAAAATTTCAAGACTGAATTTCCTACGCTCGCTGAAAGGATCATAAATCTTTACGGTTGCTCCGTGGATGGGTCAGACTCCCGGTCCGTAGATTGGGGCGATACTATTGGTAATCTCACCCTTCTAGATAGTGCAACAAACAGAAGTTATCAAAACGCTATTTTTCCTATCAAAAGAAAAGACATTATTGCATTGGATAAATCAGCAACATTTATTCCGCTCTGTACAAAAAATGTTTTTCTAAAATATTACAGAAAAAATGTGACCAATATGCAGCGGTGGGACGTAACCGACATGGAGAGTTACCAAAACGCGATCATTAACGCCCTACAGCAATTTTTTGACGAGCAGGAAGCCGCAGCATGAGCACGCACGCTGGAAAAACTCTGACTTTCATAGATCTGTTTAAGCAGGACGGCCTCGTCCAGATTCCCGTTCTGCAACGAGACTACGCGCAGGGCCGGGAGGCTGAAAGCGGAATTCGTCAGCAGTTTCTGGCCTCATTGCGAGAGAGCCTGTGTGCGGAGGACCCTTGGCAGCCGCTTGATCTGGATTTCATTTATGGTAGTATGGAGGCAGGAACCCCTACCGTTTTTTCCGTTCTGGATGGCCAGCAAAGGCTGACAACGCTTTTTCTTCTCCACTGGTATCTCGCGCTCAAGTGTGGAAAGCTAGGGGCTTTCCATGCAACTTTCCTGTGTCATGGTTATAGCCGATTCACCTATAAAACTCGCGCCAGCGCCAGAGAATTTTTTGATGCTCTGGCTCTGGCAAAGGGTATTCAACTTCCGCTCGGTCACGAACGCCTGTCAGACAAGATTAAGGATCAAAAATGGTTCTTTTCCTCATGGTTGCTTGATCCCACCGTTCAGGGCTGTCTCACCATGCTCGATGCCATGCACGAGGTGTTTCATGATAGTACGAGCTCTCTGTATACGCGTCTGATTAACAGCCAGTCTCCGCGTATCATCTTTCAGTTTCTTAATCTGAACGAATTTTCCCTTTCGGATGAACTCTATATCAAGATGAATGGACGCGGAAAAATCCTTTCGGATTTCGAAAATTTCAAGGCATCATTTTCGTTAAATTTTAAGGAATTTTCTTGTGATAATGAATTCGGACGCAAAATAGACGGCGTATGGACGGATCTGTTCTGGTCTCTCAGTAACGATAATACCAAGCCTCTCAGTCACGATAAGACAGAAAAATTCAATAGTTTCTATCTTCGATTTTTTCTTCTTATGGCATTTTACCGTCAGTGTGAACTCACAGAAGGGTCATTTGAAAAACTCCCTGATAAAAATAAATTATTCTTAAAAAACCTGAGAGAGTCTAAAGCATATCGTGCACAGAAAATACCTTTCAGCTTTGACACATACAGTCTGCAACGGATTGAGATTGTTCTTGATTATTGCGTGGCCAATGAGCACGTTCGTCCTCTCCTGCGTGCTGTGCTTGAGCAGAACAATTACCTGACAGAGAGCAGATTTTACGCGCTGGTATGCCTTATCCATCAGTTGAAGACGCCGACCTCAGACCAATTCCTGCGTTGGCAACGCGTGACGGATAACCTGATCCATAACCAGATTATTGACTCGACTGAGGTCTTTCTGCCGCTGGCCAGATCGCTCAGGAGGCTGGCAACGCATGCTGCCGATCTGTACGCGTTTTTGGCCAACACAGATGAGGCGATGCCGGGCTTTACACAGGAGCAATGGCAGGAAGAAAAACTAAAATGCCAGCTGTTGCACAGCCTGAAGTGGCAAGACTTGTTGCAGCATGGAGACTGGCAGGCAGAAGATCCTTCCCCGTGTTACGAAAGCCATCCTTATCTGATGGGTAAGGTCGGGTTTATTCTTAAGATGTCTTGCCCCGAAGGAGAAAAGATCCCCGACCCTGATCTATTCAAGGAAAATGCCGATAAAGTCTGCGCTTTGCTGGATAAAAGCATCCTGAACTCCGATGAGTTCCTATTGCAAAGAGCACTTCTCTCGCTTGCCGATTACACATGGCGTTGTGCAGGCGACAAATATAGTTTCGGAAAACATAATGGCGCGTCTTATCGTGAGCGTGATGAAAACTGGTTCAGAGTCGCCAGAACACCGTTATTTTCTGAGCTTGTAGCTGCTATTGCGGGAGGCTCCCGCCAGTCCCTCCTTGACCTTATCAATTACTCTAACGCATCGGGGTGGCGGCGCTTAATGATCACGTATCCAGAGACATTTCAGTATTGTAGCGAATGCGTTATTGGAAAAGAAAAGGAAGATCATGGGAAGCAAGAAATTTATCTTGTAAAAAGAAAACAGTATAATGGATACAATACGGATTTAAGAACATACGTTGTAAAGATCATTCTGGATGACAAGAAAAAGACAAATATTTTGCCTTCGAGTATCGCGAATTACCGTCATCACGACGTGACCGGGCACAGTCAAAGCTTCATAGACATCACCTTATCGGACTCAAAAAACTATCGAATCACATATGAAGGCTTCCAGTTCGTCTCCCGCCTCAAGTCAGAAAAGCGGGAAGCAGACTGGGAGCGATCCATGCCAGATGCGATCGCTAACTTCCTGAAAGAGTATTTCCCGGAAGAAGATATTGCTGCCTGAAAAGCCTATCAGGCCACAGTCACACGCTGTGGCCTGCCTGCGCCGGACTTAAAAAACCTGCCGCAACCGCACAGTTTTCTTATCACCCGTCTCTAACACCAGCACGTTCCCGTCCGTCCGCCAGTGCGTCACTGCACGGGTCAGGGCGGAGAACTGCCGGGCTATCGTATCCTGTCGGCCGGGGCAGGCCATCATGGTGCTGATGCCACCCTGTGCTGAGGCCTTTACGCGCCCATCCTTGCCAAATTCCAGCCCGCCTACATAGCGGTTACACCCGTCAGAGCCGGAAATCTTGCCGCTGCCATTAATATCCAGCGTCGGGGCCATGTCCGGCGCTCCGGCTTTCAGGCCCGGCTCATCCGTGGTGCGGTCCGTGTCAGACGGCGGCTTGCTGCCATCGGCCAGCCGGTGCCCGTCCAGTGCCGTCACGACCCAGCGCGTGCCGTTCAGGTTGGTCGGGGCCAGCGGCGTACCGCCACAGCCGGTCAGGGTGCGGCCCTGTGTCACAATCCGCACCGTGTCCGCATAACTCTGGCCGCTCATGCTGTCGGAGCAGGCTTTGGCGGTAATCTCCACCTGCATCGCTTTTGCTTCATAAGTGCGGTTCCCGCCTTCCGCATGCGCATGCAAAACCGGGCCGGCCATGCGCGGCCCGTCCGGCGTTTCCAGCGTCAGCATGTTCTGCGCCAGCGTCATGTTCCAGGAGGGCTCATTGCCAGAGGCCTGATAAATCCCGTCCGGCTTGCCAGAGGTCGCTACCGGCTGCGTAGCCGTCTGCCCAGCACAGCCCGCCAGCGCACCAGCCAGCCCAAGTGCCAGCATGCCACCGGTTGCGCCGCGCCGCAGCCCATGCCGCGCTGTCTGTTCAGCGCGCTCAGTTCGCGTCTGTCGTGCTGTGGCCTGTGCGCCTGTTTCCGTGCTGTGCATCTGGTTCCTCATAGTCCTCTGGTCGGCCTGTGCCGTTGCCCCATCCTACTGCCATTTCACACAACAGGGCCAGCCTGCCTCTAACGTCGGTCTGCTCACTCCGTTGCGCTATCGTCACACCATCGTCCGGGCGCATAGCCCCTCAACCGTGACGCCCCCACGCCTGCCGTGATAGGCTGCCCGCATCCGCCCAGCCGGCAAAACCACAGGGGAGGGCTCCATGCCTGAAAACAGCATCGCGCAGAAAATCGCCATTGGTGTGTTCAGCCTGCTGCTGGCTGCGGGCACTCTGGCAGGCGGGATCTATTGTGCCGGGCAGGCCACGGATATCCTGCTGCATAGTTCAAAATGGCCGAACCTGAGCCATTACAGCACCCTGCTGATTGTGCCGCTCGGCCTCGTGCTTTATCTCAGGCATCGCAAGCGCGGCCAGAAAGCAGAGACCGTGCACGATGACCCCTATGGCGGCCTGCGGTAACCGCGGCCACTCCTACCAGACAGACCAGCCAGAAAGACCATCATGATTATTCAGGGCTATAATTTTTTCTGTGATATGCCCGATGACATGCGCTACCTGCGCAACAGCACCCCGGACGAAAGCTTTATTGAAGAGAACATGATCTTCATTCTGCCAGACCGGCTGAAGAAGTTCCGCAAGAACCTCTGGCACGTGCGCCGCAATGCCGGGGCCACGCATATTTATATCCCGCTGTTCCGCGTCAAAACCATTCTGGAGCAGGACCCTATCCCACCGGGGTATGAAGGCCCGTTTGATGTCTTCCCGTTCTACACACACACATCCAAACGCCGCAGCCGCGCACTGGATTATTATCTGCTGTTCGTCTTCCGGCACAAGGAGACCTATGTGCAGTGCAAATCTCTGCTCAACCCGGAAAAAGCCCGTTAAGCTCACATGAAGAAACGCGGGGCACAAAACCCCGCGCCCCGCGAGAGGTCTTGAGCGACGCAAAATAACCTAGCGGGCCTCTTCCCGCGCTCGCTCCGCCACAGTCTGCACATCATCCTGCTCCACTTCCTCCGCCAGAGCCTCCAGCGTGGCGCAGCATTCCAGCACAGCCAGCGGGGCTGCTTTGAAATAGAGCACATTAACCAGAGGCGTAATCTCCCGGACCGTCTGGCGCAGGCAGCCCGCAACCTGCGTCAGCATCGCGCAATCCAGCGCAGCCTGCCGGTGCAAAAAAGCCGAACTCCCCGGCAAGGGCGACCAGCATGGTCCGGTCGGCGTAGAATTTACAGGAGGAGCAACGGGGCAGGATAGCGGCATCAGCAACACTCGCTCATAGCATCAGCAGGAGCTGCCTGTGTAAGCCTGACTACCATTGGGTGCAGTTAAAGAATGCTGTGCATCAGGTATTGAGTGTTTTTTGTAGTTCTAAGAAAAATGTCCGCGCTTCCCGGTAAAGGTAGTCAATCACCATTTTACTTTCCGGGTTATCCCGGGTGTTTTTGTTGTAAAAGATATCAATATAATAAGGTTCTATGGGCTCTTTCACAGGAACCTGCCGAATCTGTTCGGCAAGCTCTGTGCGTTCAAAGCTATACCGACATGTCATAAAGAGGCAGTTATTCTTCACGCCAAATTTTATCGAATCTACAGATTGCCCAACATTGATAAGAATATTCCTGAATTCCGTGTTGTGAGATTTTCCCGACTCATCAAAATACTCAATGGTGCAAGATGAACTGTTGATGATTTTTTTGTCATAGAGTTCTGAAATAGCGTAAACGCGATCTTTCTCTATCTCAGGGTTGGTAATGCTCGAGCCTATGAGCAATTCATCTGAGAAAATGTTCTTGCGAATTGTGTCTTCGGGAATAGTAGCATTTCGTCCATTGCCAATAAAAAGGCAGTTATCTTTTAAATGCTCCTGTGTGAGATGGGATACAATCTCATAATTGAATGATATTTCAGGGAATTTTCTTATACAGTCGTTCAGGACATTTTCCATAAAGAGGCGGCCGGGAATGGTGTGGTAAAAAACTCTTAAATTCTTTTTTAATATCTTATTTCTGAGGATGTATTCGTGCTCAAGAATGTCACGAAATGCGGTAATGATGGAGTCTTTGTAATGCTCTCCTTCTCGGGTCAGGAGGAGTTTTTTGCCGTCCCGTTTCACCAGCTGTGTGTCCAGCTTGTGCTCAAGATGTTTTATAGCACGTGAAATTTTTGAAGGGTGCGTGTCCAGAACGGTCGCCACCCTGGAAAGGGTGCCGCACTGACAGAAAAGTAAGAAAATTTCACGGTCAGTCAGGTCAGAAACGAGGGGCAGCGCGGAGAGCATTGTATAAGGTGTCTCTTTGTATTCGTCTTGGGGGCAACTGTTCCTTCAAAGGCCTGAACAGACAGGTAAATCTGTTCGGTCTCCCGGAAACTGCTCTGAGCTTCAGAGCGTGAGGTATCCTGATTTAGGCAGACATTTCCAGTAACTCTGAGCGGCATAAGCGCACCGTCTTACAGGTTCGATTTTTTTCACAAAATCAATCTCATGTTCGCACTGGTGCAAGATGGTTTCGCATTTAAGCACCTTATTATGGGCAATAAATCAATGGTATTCAAGTGATAGTGTTTCTTATTATCAAACAGGAATTTGCCCAGCGAGGTTCCGCCCATGCCTGCTTCAGCACTTCTTGCCTCCAGTCTTAAATGGAAAGATGTCATCAAAAGGGCGGGAGAGTCTCACTCTCCTGTTATGCTGGATGCTTCCGCTCATGCCCTTACTGTTTCAGGAGTTTTGAAGGGGAAGGGGAGAAGGTCAAATAACGCCATCAGCGGTCTGGCCATAACCGGCCAACATCCCGTCACGCTTGCAGGATCTGGCAGAGTGACGGTGACCGACACTGTCACCGCAGAGAGCGATATAATCATTGATGGCATAACGATTGATGCGCGGTCGATCGTCAGCGGCGGCACGATTATCATTCGGGGTGGTGGCACGTTGGTTGCGCAAAGCGTGGCTGCAAACATCATGTTCGACGCAACACCATCTCCTGCCAACAACACCCTTCAGATTAATTGTAGCAGTGCCCCCCTCAGCAATGTGACCAATCTGGCGCCTGGGGATGTGATAGATTTCCTCGGTAATGTCTGGGATACCAGCGTGAGCTGGATAGAAAACAGCACTGGCACCTATTCCCTCATCGGCAGCACCGGTGACATGCTGATTTCATCAGTCTCGTTTGCCAAAAAAGCAGATGGAACAGCCTATACTCCGGAGGAGTTCAGTTTCATGAGGACTGTCTCATACAAAGGGGGGAAGTCCAGAGCTCTTACGCGCGTCGGTTTCCTTGCTGGCAGTCTGATCGAGACGACAACGGGTGATGTTCCGGTCGAGACCATCAAAGAAGGAGATCAGGTCATTGCTTATGTGGACGGGACGCCCCTCACGCGTCCAGTCGTCTGGCGCGGCCATAAGCATGTAGCCGTTCATGCCGGGCTGCCTGATGATGAAGCAGGGTATCCGGTTCGCATCCTTAAAGACGCTATTGCCGATGGGGTGCCGCATAAGGACATGCTGATTGCGGCTGATCATAGTCTGTTTTTTGATGGGTCGTTCATACCTGTTCGTCTGCTGGTCAATGGCCGGACCATTTTTTTTGACCATACCGTTTCGTCTTATGACGCGTATCATATCGAAACATCTCATCATTCCATCATCCAGGCAGATGGTGTTCTGACGGAAAGTTATCTGAAGACCGGGCATCAGCATGAGAGTCTTAAGAACAAAAAAACGATAACGCCCCCTGCGGCTGCGCCACGGATGGTCGCCCGTACCAGAGTCGAAGCGTTGTTCCTCACGCTTCAGTCCCGCGCTCAGACCTTTGGGGTGCCATCAAAGGTGAGTGATGTCGCTCTGACGCACGACGCTGATCTTCGCCTCGCGATATCAAAAAGGCAGACAATTCGGGCAATGCGTGTTGTGAACGGGAACCATCTGTTCATGATCCCACCGGGCGTAGGGACTGTACGGATCCTTTCCCGCACAACGCGCCCGTGTGATCTTCACGGCCCGTTTGTTGATGATCGCCGCCCTCTTGGGGTGCTGGTTGGAAACATCTCTTTGCGGGGCATGAGGAAAAAGATTGAGATTACCACCCATCTGACGACTGAGGAGGCCGATGGCTGGAGCGTTCCGGAAAATCTCCCCTGCCGCTGGACAATGGGGAATGCCCTTCTGCCACTGGACCTCAGGCATGAATGCCGCGTTCTGTCTCTTCAGGTTCTATCCAGCGGCCCTTACCGCAGCGTCCCAGAGCAGGTGAGTGTTCTTTCCGTCTCTTAGGTGTGAAGACGACATTTTTCAGAAAAAAGAAAGTAAAAAACCGGAAGACGCAATGACGCTCCTTCCGGTTTTTTATACGCCTAGGGTAACGTGCGTCAGTGGTTCACACAGCACCGGCAAAGAGGCGTGTCCTCACGCACATACGGCCCGGCGGACAGAATGGTCACTGTCAGCACCCGCAGCGCATGCGGCAGCGTGGTCGGCACCTCCAGGAGTGCATAACCATCCGTCCAGCGCGCACCATTGGGTTCGGGCGCATGCCAGCCGGGGAGGGCGCTGGTCTGCTTAGGCGGTGAAATGCTGCACGGGGCAAGATTGCCTTCCTGTATCAGAATGTCACCAACCAGAACCCCCAGCATCCGCCGGTCATCCACAAACGGCCCTTCCACGTCACAGGGTCGGCTGGCGCGGGAGACAAGGCGCACCTGCGTGACACCAGCTGGAAGCATGAAGGACGCCATGCCGTCCCGCTCACGGATTTTGCGGATTGTCTTTCCGCACACTGTTTCCAGATGCAGGTCCGCGTCATGCGTCAGCTCCGGGCTGTGCAGCCCGGTCTCATCACACCCTGCGTCAGCCTGTGCAGCCCGCGTTGCCAGCGCACGGAACAGGGGCTCAACCTCTTCACGCGTCACGGCCAGCGGCACGGCAGCATGCTGTGCCCAGTTGCGTGGCCCGGCGCCCAGCGTCGCCACTTTGCCTGCCTGCGTAAAACGGCCCCGGTTGCCGGTATCCAGATAGCTTTCCGTCAGCATCCCGTTGGCCATAATCACGGCATGCTGTGCAGTTTCCACATGGTAATAGGTATACTGCGTCAGGCTGCGATCATAAAAAATGCTGCTGCCATTGACCAACATCCGCACAGGCACAAAGCGACCATTCAGAAAGAGGCAATGCTCCGGCGTAATCAGCAAGTCCTCATACGGCACGCCATCGGCAATGGCCCCGGCCCGGATACGCACAGGATATCCCGCTTCATCATCAGGCAGGTCAGCACGCACCGTCGCAGTCTGATACCCGGCCCAGATAACGAGCTGATACACATCCTGACCCGTCGTTACAGTCAGAACCAGATCACCCACACGCACATCTTCAACAGCCACATCGCCTTTTGCCGTGCGGATCAGAGACCCGGCAAGGAAGCACGTGACCGTGGCCGTTTGGGCGCTGCTGTCATAGGTCAGCCCGGCATCCTGATAGTAGGTGTCGCCTGTGTACTGGGAGTCACCATGGTTGCCGTCGATGGTGCCCGTCGAGGGAGGGGCCGGGGTCAGATCCAGAGGGGAATAGTAAACCGTATTCCCGTTGGCATCTGTGGCGGTCGTGCCATCGGCATTCAGTTTTGGCGCAAAGGACACGCTGCCCAGAATGGCGTTCTGCGTCCAGTTGCCGTCAAATGCCACCAGTCGGTAGGTGTTGCTGCTGCCTTCCTGAATCCACCGGACATGCGGATAACCCGACTTTTCCACCACAATGCTGTCAGCGGGCGTAAAGTTCTGCACGCTGCCTACAGTCAGGGAGGGGTTTTTCAGCACCAGCGTATTGTGGGTGTCGTTCGGTGCCTCACCAAACACCACGGTCCCGGCCACACTGCCATTCAGGCTGACGGTTGCCCCGCCAGTAATCCCCAACGTACCATTGACCGTAGCGGAAGAGGGTGCATTCAGTGTCGTGTTTGTACCGCTGAGTGCCAGCATCCCAGTGTCCGCAATGGTCAGGCCGTTGGCGCTCAGGGTGCCGTTTTCCAGCGTCACCGCAGCGCCGCTGTCTACCGTCATGTTGCTGACACCGGCATAGGTCTGGCCACCCAGATCGACCGTGGCATTGGAAGGGAAAGCTACCGGAGCCCATGTGCTGCTTGTGCCGGGCGGCACAGCAACCTGCTGACCATTAACCCACGTGAGCGGGTAGGTCGTCGGGTTTCCGTTAGAATCATAGTAAGTCCAGTTGTTGGTATCGGCCCAGCTCGTTCCGTCTCCAGCGCCAGTCCAGACATAAGTCGCGGTATAAGAAGTCCCCAATGCGTACGCCTTCCAATTGTTAGGTTTTTCTTAGAATTCATTCTTTCATTATCCATATCAATCGATCTCAGTTATTCAAATTAGGATTTTTTAATGAATTAAAAAGGAACATGCTGTAATGATCTATATTTATAAAAATATAGTCACTGTATAACGGCTATTTCCCAGATATAATTGGAAAAAATTATGTTTTGTTTTGTCTCATAAATTGGATTCGCGCGTTTATAGCGCGCGTGACATAAATTTTTTTCTTTTCGGTAAGGTGTGTGTAGTTGCGTATTTGCACTCATTACAGTGCTGTAAAGTGCAAAGCGCCTATCCTGAGCCTGCCCGTTCACGCAGCTTCAGCGCAAACAGTTACAGCCGCCGCGCAAACCACACCACCCGGCCAATAATCTGCACCAGTTCAGCGGGGACTTCATAAGGGGAAAAACGCGGGTTTTCGGACTTGATGCGCACCATCGGTTCCGAGGCCTCATGCGCCCGCTCGGCCCATTTGCACACCACGCCATCCCCATCAAACAGCACAAAAATGCCCGGTTCGATAATGGATGTCTTGCGCGTATCCACCAGCACCATGTCTCCATTCTGGAGCATCGGCTCCATGGACTGGCCTTCCACCTCAATCACCCGCAGGTCGGAGGGGGAGGCCCGCAGCGCGCCACGCACAAATTCTTCTTCAAAAAACTTGGGGCGTCCCAGCAGCCGGTCTTCCACATAGCCGCAGCCACCCATCCCCGCCCGGAGCGAGATATAGGGCACAGCCACATACCCCGGCGGGTTCCGTTCCACCGTAATTTCCGGCTGGTCCGGGGGCGGAATGTAGGCAGACCGCGCCTCCCGCGCCACGGCCTGTCCGCCAGCGGGGAACAGCAGATCCCGCGCCGTGCAGCCCAGAATGGAGGCAACGCGCTCCAGTTTTTCGCCACCCGGATTGCGCGATTTTCCCTTCAGAATATCGCGCACATAGGTGTCGCCCACCCCTGCGCTGCGGGACAGTGCTTTTTGCGTCAGCCCCAGCAGGGACATCCGGCGTTCCAGTTCTCTGGCAACATGTGAGCGATCCATGGGGGGAACTATCCCACGTCATCCCTTAAAGATCAAATGGGATATATCACCTCAATATCCCCTTGACCCGTTGTGACTAGTCACCCTACCGTCCCCCTTAAGCCTCACCCGGTGTGATGAGGTTTTTTGATCGCCTCCATTCAAAGGAAGAGTGCCTATGTCGGCCTCACAGTCTCCCGCCCACTCCATCTCAGCCCGACTTTCCGGCAGGTTTTCTGCCGCTGCTCTGGTTCGCACCCCCGGCACGTCTCGCGTCAGCCGGCTCAAGCCTGCCCAGAGCATGCCCCGCAAACCTGCTCATGCGGCCCCTTC
>NZ_JACRVS010000033.1:0-22164 GCF_018811985.1 Acetobacter sp. P5B1
CGGCGGACGTCCGCCTTTACTTCCGTCTGAATAGGCCAGAGCCAGCTCCAGATCAGGGCGGAACACCTCAAAATCCACAGTCCGGGAAAAGGCCTCCAGTTGATCGCCAAGCCCGCTCAGCCGAGCAAGACGCTCTTCAACATCAAAGAAACCAGATTGCTTCATCTTCCTCCATCCCCAATCAACGCCAAAAAAATGGAATCACACAGAACAACTCAGAGCCAAGGGGTTTTTCGAACCCTCCACATGCTCCGCGACGAATATGCAGCCCAGACCCGGCAACGTATTATTGAGGCTTTCATTGCTCTGCTTGAAGAGAGCGAGGACAGCACTATTGCGACCTCTGCTCTTGCTAAAAAGGCGGGTGTCTCGCTGCGGACGGTGTATCGTTACTTTCCGTCACGCGATGCTCTGCTTGCGGCAACGGCGGACTGGCTGAATACAGAGGTCTTCGGGCTGGCGTCACAGGGTGACCCGGAGGGTGTTGTAAAAGGGTTTCAGGTCGCGGTCGGGAAGTTCGATAGTCGTCCGGATCTTGCCCGCATTCTTGCACTCACGCGCGTTGGGCGCTCCATGCGCAGCACGTTCCGGAATGAACTGGCTTCCCGGAGGCGGAGCCTCTTATGGACTGACACACCCGGCATCCCTGCCCCAGACCGAGTGCGGGCGGAAGCCGTTCTGGCCTGTCTGGACAATGTTCAATCCTGGCTGACGCTACGAGAAGAGTTTGACATGGATGCGAAGGAGATTGGGGCAGCCATCGGCTGGGCGATGGAACTGGTGCTGAATGAGACCCGGCGCTCCGCTCAGACCAGAAAGAAGAAGCCGTGATAACCACTTTCCCGAACAGGCGGGCCGTGGCGCTCGGTTTTGGCATTCCATGCATTGCGATTGTTCTTGTCGCACCGTTTCTCAGTTGTCTGCCGTTTTCAGTGTTTGGGATTCCCATTGTTTTTGTCTGGCTCTTTGCGTGGTTCCCGCTGACATCGTTGTGTCTGTGGCTTTGTGAGAGACTGCGATGACCGGGGTTATTGTCGCCTGCGTCCTGCTTCTGTCGCTCGGTGCAGCGTGGCTTGCGCGCGTGCGGTCCCGGCATATGTCAGTCGAAACGCTGCTGGTGGCAGACCGGGCATTGCCTGCGCCCATGCTGTTTATTCTCACTGTGGGTGAGATTTACAGTATTGGCTCGATCGTTGCGTTTCCTGCCGGGCTTTATGGGCATGGCGTGAGCTACGGATACTGGTTTCTGGGCTATCTGCTTCTGGCCTTTCCGGTTGGGTATTTTGTCGGCCCTGCCATCTGGCAACGGGCAAAACAGTATGATGCGTGCACTCTCCCCGAGGTTTTCGGACGGCATTTTAAAAGTGTTGCGTTCGAGCGGCTGACGGCGTGGGCCTGCGTGATCGCTCTGGTTCCGTGGGGACAGTTTCAGTTTATTGGGCTGCGCTCCGTTCTGGATACAATGGGATTTTCCGCAACACCGGCTGCGGGTCTGGCGGGGTGTGCTGTGATCGCATTCGCCTATGTGGCACTGGGCGGCGTGCGGGCTTCGACTTACGTCGCATTCCTCAAGGATGTTTTGATGCTGTTTGGCATCGCCGCTGTCGGCGTCGGGGCGATCTGCATGCAGTATAAACTCTCGGGCGGCCATGCGGACATCGTCAGGCCGACGCTTGCGCCCCCTTCTGGCAGCAGTCTTGTCTTTGCCATCACCACAATCCTTTATCAGGGCATTGGGTTTTATTTTCAGCCATCCGTTACCCCCTATTTGTTTACGGCACGTTCGGCACAGGCTGTGCGCAAAGCCATGATTTTCATGCCGCTTTATATGTTGATGTATCCGTTTGCCGTGTTTGCGACGATTTTTGCCTTGCGGTTTCTTCCGCCCTTATCAAACCCGAACGCCGTGTTTTTCCATGTCGCGGGCGTGTTGCTCCCGCCGTGGATGGTGGCGCTGGCAGCCGCGGGCGCATTGCTGGCCGGGTTGCAGGTTCTGGCGGCCACGTCTCTCAATATCGCGGCGATGATGACGCGAAACATTGCACCTAAACTGGGGCGTCGGCACCCCAAACGGGCCATTAATCTGGCGGTTATCCTGTTTCTTGTGCTGGCACTGGTTGCCACGGCGCATGCGCCTGCAATCATGCTAACGGCTTTGAATGTCAGCGGTTATGTCGGGATTCAGTTTGCGTCTTTGTGGTTCCTGATTCTGACGGGCTGGCCGGCTTCTGCCCGGATTGCGGGGCTGGGACTTTTTTCGGGGGCGGCCCTGGCGATCGCGTTATTTGCGTCCGGGGCCTCTCTTGGCGGTGTTAATCCGGGGCTGATCGGACTGCTGGCCAACTGCGCCATCGTGTTTTGTCCTCTGTGGCGTGGTCGGGGTGCGGTGGGCGTTCACACTAAGAAAGATCTGTTATGAGCCTTGACACTCTTATAAGAGCCATTCCGAAAATTGACCTGCACTGCCATCTGGCAGGCTCACTGAGTGCGGAAACCGTTTTCGCTCTTGCGGCGAAGAACAGTGTCCCTCTGCCGGTGACGGACCCAGACAAGTTCTATGCGTTTACGGATTTCTACGATTTTCTTGCGCGGCTTGAGGTCATAGGCCGGTGCATGATCACACGGGATGATTTTGCGCGTGTGTCTTACGAGGCGCTTGCGGACGGGTATCGGAAAGGCAACCTGCGCTACGCCGAGTTTTTCTTTAGTCCGAATTACCATTACCCGCACGGGGTCCGTTACGAGACCATGGTGGACGGGTTTATTGATGGTCTTCGACAGGCAAAAGAAGACTTCGGCATTACCGGCCGCCTGATCCCTGCCATTAATCGCGAACTCGGGCCGGAGGTCGCGATAGCGATGGTGCGGGACGTGCTCGCCCATCGGCGGGAGGAGGTTATCGGGATCGGCATGGACTGTGCCGAATTCAAAGGCCCGCCGGAGTTGTTTAAGGATGCCTATGCTCTGGCCCGCTCCGCCGGTCTGCGCTGCACGGCGCATGCCTGTGAGGACAATCAGACGCTGGCACAGGCACCCCCGCGCAATGTCGAAACCTGCCTTGATGTTCTGGGCTGTGACCGGATTGATCACGGCTATAATATGCTGGCGGACCCGGTTCTGACATGCCGGTGCAGGGACCGCGGGGTGCCGTTTACGGTCTGCTCCCATACCTGTGTGCCGCAGCGCATGGAAAAGCGGGCAGAAACGCTGAAAGCGATGCATGAGGCGGGACTGTTTCTGGTTCCCTGTACGGACGACCCGCCGATGTTCGGGACGGATATTGGCACGACGTACGTGACGATGGCGCGTAGTCTGTCCCTGAGTGTGGAAGAGGTCGCGGCGATGTCTCTGCGGACGGTTGAGGCCTCGTGGCTTTCGGACGCGGAAAAAGCGGCCATGAAGACAGAGTTTGAGGCCGAAATTCAGTCTCTCGGTGTCATGAAGGCCTGAAGAGCGGGAAGGAAAGAGGTCTCCCGCTCGTTTCCATACCCCATGCTGGATGGAGCGTTCGAAAAACAGGGTTATGATGTCGGGTCTTTAGATTGTATCCATGCGGCCCATGAAAACGAGCATACTCCACGATCCGAAACGGTCGATTGACTCCCTCTCTGCCCTGCGGGCTGCCTGTACGGCGTTGCCGGGGGTCGATGCTGCGGCGCAGCGGCAGATTGCCGACCGCGAGGCCGAGCTGACCAAACCAGCCGGCAGTCTGGGGCGGTTGGAAGAGCTGACGCGCTGGCTCGGCGGCTGGCAGAAGCGGGCGCGGCCTCAGCTTGAGCAGGTGCAGATCCTGATTTTTGCGGGCAATCATGGCGTGGTGCGGCAAGGGGTTTCGCCCTGGCCGCAGGATGTGACGGCCCAGATGGTCCAGAATTTTGAAAGCGGCGGGGCGGCTATCAATCAGCTTGCCCGCGTGGCAGACGCCCGGTTGCGGGTGGTGCCGGTGCTGGGGCTGGCCTCCACGGCAGATTTCACCACGGCTCCGGCCATGACAGAAGCCGCGTTTCTGGAGGCTGTACGGACGGGGTATGACGCCGTGCCGCGTGACTGTGACCTGCTGTGTCTGGGGGAAATGGGCATTGGCAACACCACAGCGGCTTCAGCACTGGCGGCGGCGCTGTTTGGAGGTGCCGGGGCAGACTGGGCCGGGCGTGGCACGGGGCTGGATGCTCCGGGGGTGGCGCACAAGGCGCGGGTGATTGATGCCGCTCTGGCGCATCATAAGGCGGAAATGACGGCGGCACAGGGTGCCGCTGAGGCCGTGGCCGTATTTGACCCGCTGGAAATAGCCCGCAGACTGGGCGGGTATGAACTCGCGGCCTTGCTGGGGGCGACGCTGGCGGCGCGGCATTACGGCATTCCGGTGCTGCTGGATGGATTTGTTTGCACGGCGGCAGTCGCTCCACTGGCGCGGCTGGCAGCAGGCGGGCTGGACCATACGCGCCTCTCCCATTGTTCTGCGGAAGCGGGCCATGCGCGGCTGGCGGAAAAGCTGGAGCTGGTGCCGTTGCTGGACCTTGGTTTGCGGCTGGGGGAAGCGTCGGGCGCAGCACTCGCGGTGCCTCTGCTGCGGGCAGCGGTGGCCTGCCATAATGGCATGGCGACGTTTGCGCAGGCTGCGGTTTCGGGCCGCACATGAACACCCCCGCCCCGGCTGAGTCCTTTGGTGCGCGGCTGCGGCTGGATCTGGCCTGCGGGCTGAGTTTACTGACGCGCCTGCCCGTGGGCTGGCTGCTCTCCCCCGCGCAACGCGCCAGCACGGCGCTGTGGCCGATGGGCCGTTCCATCTGGTGCTGGCCGCTGATTGGCGCGGCGATTGGGGCGGTCGTCGGGGCAGTCTTCTGGCTGCTGCGGCTGAGCCATGTGGCGGCGTTGCCGGCGGCGGGGCTTGCGCTGGCGTTCCAGTGTGTGCTGACCGGCGGCCTGCATGAAGACGGACTGGCCGACATGGCCGACGGCTGTGGCGGGGCCACGCGGGAGCGTCGGCTGGAAATTATGCGGGACAGCCGGATTGGCAGTTACGGCGTCATGGCGCTGTGCCTGAGTCTGTTAGTGCGGGCCTCGGCTGTGGCAGCGCTTCCCGCTGGGGTGGCTGTGCTGGCGCTGGCCGTCTCCGCGTGTCTGGCGCGGGCGGTGCTGCTGGTGTTACCCGCCTGCCTGCCCCCTGCCCGGCCTGATGGTCTGGCCCGCTCGCTCAACCCCCTGCCGCGTGGGCCGCTCTGGATCGGGCTGGCTCTGGGGGGGGTGAGCGTTGTGGCGTTGGCGGGAGAGATGACGGTGCTGGTAAGCCTCTCCGCTGTGGCGATAGCCCTTGCGGCCTGTGGGCTGGTGGGCATGGCCGCGCGGCGGTTGCTGGGCGGTTATACGGGCGATGTGCTGGGGGCGGCTGCGGTGTTCACCGAGTGTCTGGTGCTGGCGGGTTTCACCGCGCTGTTCTGACTCCAGAGGTCCCACCTGCTTTTGTATGAATTGACAGGGGCGGAGGGGCCGTTCAGACTACAGGCTGATCTGAGGAAGCTGGTGAGAGTCCGGCACGGTCGCGCCACTGTAATCCGCTTTTTTAGAGCGGGAAGTCAGACCCTCAGCGTCGTTTTTTCCACCGCGGAACGCGTTTTTACCAGCGGAGCCTGTTTGATGATGCACCCCTCTTCCTCCCGCGCACGGGCCATTGCGGCGCCCGCACCTGTTGCCATTCCCGTTGGCGCTCTGCTGCCCTGGGCGGTGTTTGGCCTGCTGCTGTCTGTACTGATGCTGTATTTTGTGGGCGCGGAACAGGGTGCTGTCTCCCTGATTTCCGGCCATGAAGTGCATGAGTTTGTGCATGATGGCCGCCATCTGCTGGGCTTCCCCTGCCACTAAAGAGCAGGGATTTTTCCTGATGATTGCTGGACGTTTGCTGGCACGCGGCATGATTGCCGGGTGCCTTGCGGCGGCGCTCGCCTTTGTGTTTGCCCGTTTTTTTGGCGAACCACAGGTGGCGCTGGCCATTGCGTTTGAAGCCGCCCGCAGTGCGGCTGAAGGCGCGGCACCCGAACACGAGATGATCAGCCGCTCTGTGCAGGCCAGTTACGGTCTGGCCACAGCCACGGTGCTGTATGGCGCGGGCTTTGGCGGGTTGTTTGCGCTGGTGTTTTCCTTTGCCTATGGGCGGCTGTCTTTCCAGTCCCCTCGCGTGCTGGCGCTTTTGCTGGCCGTGGCGGGGTTTGTGACCGTGGTGCTGGTGCCGGACCTGAAATATCCGCCTAACCCACCCGCTGTGGGCAACCCCGCTACGCTGGCACTGCGCACGGAAACCTATTTTGTGATGATTGCGCTGTCCATTTGCGTAGCCGCCATTGCCTGTCTGATTGGCCAGAAGGTTGCGCAGATGCGGGATGCGTGGACCGGGTGGCTGTGTGGTGGGGCAGTGTTTGTCCTGCTGGTCGCCCTTGTGCAGTTTGGTCTGCCGGATGTGAATGAGGTGCCGGACGGATTTCCCGCTGTGGTGCTCTGGCGCTTTCGGGAGTCTGCGCTTGGCATGCAGGCTGTGCTCTGGGGTAGCATGGGGCTGATTTTTGGTGCCCTTGCCACACCCGTGCTGATAGGCCGCGCTCAGAAATTTTAAATTTCATTTTACAGAGGCCAGCAAAGAAACCTTGTATGTTTCCTTCTGCTGGCCCGGCGGGCTGGAAAACCATTCAGGCAAAAGCCCCTTCGGATCTCTATGTCTCTGCGCGCTCCCTTTTTTAAAACGCTTTTCCACCACCGTTTTATGCCTGCCGTCCTGCTTCTGCTCTTTACGGTTGCCTCGCGTTTTCAGACATTCGGAAATCCTCTCCTTAATATTGATGAAGAATTCTACCTCTTTGGCGGAGGTCGGATTTTACACGGGGATCTGCCCTATCTCGCCTTCTGGGACAGAAAGCCTGCGCTTTTATTTGTGCTTTACGCGGGTTTTCATCTTTTTGGGCCGTATCGTGTGCTGGCCTATCAAATAGGTGCGGCACTGGCGGTGTGGGGCACCAGCCTTTTGCTCTACAAAATGGCCCGCACCCTGACATCGCGCGGCGGCGCAGTGGTGGCGGCCATGCTGTATTGTACCGGCCTCACCCTGTGCGGGGGTGAAGGCGGGCAGACGCCGGTTTTCTATACGCTGCTTGTGGCGGCCGCCATGGCGCTGGTTCTGTTCAAAGTGGTACTGGCACCAGATGGCCCCCGGCAGGTGCGCCGGGTCGGCATGCTGGCCATGGGGCTGTTTGGCCTGTCCATGCAGATCAAATACACCACGGTGTTTGAAGGCTGTTTTCTGGGGCTTTACCTGCTCTGGTATGCGGCGCGCCATGGGCAGACACGGCGCGGCCTGTGTGCGGATGCCGCCCTTTGGGTGCTCCCGGCAGTCCTGCCCACGGCGGCAGTTTTCCTGTTTTACGCCGTCATCGGCCATGCGCATGACTGGTTTTTTGCCAATGTGGATTCCATTTTTCTGCGTGCCGCGATGCCGCCAGCCGAAACGGCCGCTCTGAGAATAAGACTGCTCAAAGCCATTGCCCCGCTGCTTGCCGGGGGCGCTGTTGCGGTCTGGTTGTTCCGCCATGCGCCGGGGCAGGCCCAGCGACAGTTTCTCAGCTTGTGGGCGGTGGCCGCCTGCTGCGGTGTGGGGGTATTTGGCGGCTGGTATTTCCATTATGCGCTGCCACTTTTTGCACCACTTGCCGTCATCAGCAGCCCTTTGTGGAACCGGAAAGCGGGCCGGTTCTGGCTGGTGCTTGTGCTGGCTGTGCAGACCGTCACCGCGCAGAAGCGTCTGCACAAGCACCGTCTTGAGAATGGCAATATGCGGACCTATCAGGCCTATCTGGCTGTTATGCCGGACCCTAAAGGCTGCCTGTTTGTGTATGAAGGGCCGCCCATTTTGTATGACACCTCACACTGGTGCGGCCTGACAAACCACCCCTTCCCCGGCCATTTCAATGAGCAGGCGGAAATCCACTCGACCGGGATGAACCCCTCTGCGGAACTGGACCATGTTCTGGCACAAAAGCCCCGCTATGTTGTGACGCAGGCCCCGGCCTGGGCGGGTGAAAACCTGAGCATCCGCGCCCACCTGTTCCAGACGCTGACACAGGATTACCGGGAAGTTTACCGCCATCAGGGTCCGCAAACTGCGGTTGTGGTGTATCAGCGCGCTCCGTGACCCCTGTCAGACGTGCCCCAGCACGAAGAGTCTTGCGCCGGGCGGCAGGGTGTGCGAGCGTTTTCATTGCGATTTGTGAGTGAGTCGTTTGCAGAAAAGGGATTGGACAATGCCTGCACGGTACAAAGCAAAGGCTGTGAAAAAGTCGTCTTTCCAGAACATGCTGCTGTTTCCCATCATGTTCATGCCTCTGGCGATACTGTATGTGGCAAACCTGCCCATAAGCGACCTTGATAAAGGGCTGCTGGATGGGGCCGTGGCGGGTATGCAGGTGCTGATGGTTCTGGCGCTTTACCGGTTCAAAACCTCTAAAAAGTAACGCTCTGCTCGGGCGCATGCTCCGCAGGGCGTGCGCCTGATGCCTGCTTTGCGGTCAGAGCGTCCAGCTCCGCAGCGTGGTCAATGGCCCATGCGTAGAGCATTTCTATTGGTTCAATAAAAATCAGGCCTGCGGGTGTCAGGCGATACTCCACGCTGGGCGGCATGATCTGCTGAACATGGCGGCTGACGAGGCCGGACTGTTCCAGCTCACGCAACGTCTGGGTCATCATTTTTTTGGACAGGCCCGGCACACTCCGCTGGAGTTTGCCCGGTCGTGATGCGTCCCCCAGCAGATGCAGCGTATGCAGGATCATGGTGGTCCATTTTCCGCTGAACAGACGCAGCACGCGGCGCGGCGCGCAATCTTCCACAAACGGGGCCTGACGATAAACCGACGGTAGCGAAGAAGGCATGGTGTGGGCACCTTTTGGTAACCAGGGCACGAAATAGTGCCGTCTGGCGCATGAAAAACCAGAAGCGCAGAGTGCAGGACAGAGGATAAACCGGAAAGGAAAATCTGATGTCCAGAATAGCTCTTGTTGTGGGTGCGACGGGTATTGTCGGGCAAAATCTCTCCGCGCGGCTGGTGGCGGATGGCTGGGTGGTTTACGGGCTGGCCCGCAGGCCGCGCATGGAGAGCGCGGGGGTCTTGCCGGTGGCGGTCGATTTGCTCAACCCGGAGGCGCTCTCGGCGGCGCTGGCCGGGCTGCGGCCCACACATGTGTTTTTCTGCTCATGGTTGCGGCATGCGACGGAAGCTGAAAACTGCCGCGTGAACAGCGCCATGGTGCGCAATCTGTTTCACGCCCTGCCCGCACCGGACGCTGTGGAGCACGCGGCGCTGACCACGGGCCTGAAGCATTATCTCGGTCCGTTTGAAGCCTACGCCAGCGGCACCCCGCCGCAGACACCCTTCCGCGAGGACATGCCACGCCTGCCGCTGGAAAACTTCTATTACGATCAGGAAGACGCGCTGTATGAAGCGGCGCAACAGCACGGATTTTCATGGAGCGTGCATCGCCCGCATACCGTGATTGGTTATGCCGTGGGCAATGCCATGAATATGGGTTCGACGCTGGCGGTTTATGCCTCCCTTTGCAAAGAAACGGGCCGTCCGTTTGTGTTCCCCGGCTCCCCCATGCAGTGGCACGGTCTGACAGATCTGACCGATGCCCGCCAGCTTGCCCGGCACCTTGTGTGGGCCTCCACCAGTGCGGCGGGGCGGAATGAGGCGTTTAATATCGTCAATGGCGACGTGATCCGCTGGAAATGGCTGTGGCCGCAACTGGCTGCATGGTTCGGGCTGGAGGCCGCACCCTACCCGGAAGAGGCCTCCCCCCTCACCCCGAAGCTGGCGCAGGATGGAGAACTCTGGGCCAGCCTGAGCAAGAAGCATGGATTGCGGGAGCCTGACATCACACACCTGGCCTCGGCCTGGCACACGGATGCTGATCTGGGCCGCCCGGTGGAATGTGTAACGGACATGACCAAAAGCCGACTGGCGGGCTTTACCGATTATTGCGCCACCCCCACCGCGTTTTTTGACCTGTTTACGCGGATGCGGGCGGAGCGGTTGATTCCGTAAAATGCGCGTTTGCCCCCGCCGCCTCTGTATTGGGTGCGGCGGGGGCATGACTATCTTTGAATTTTTCTATTCCGAAATGATCTGTTTCTCTCTAGTTTGACAGGAAGACTCAGGATCAGAGTGGGTCTGCTAACCTGAACGACGAATTTTAAAGTAAACGGATTGCAGCAATGTCAGACACCACAAAAAAGATTGCACTATGGAGTGTTTCCGGGCTGATTTTTATCGTTCTCGACGTTGCACTTGTTGAGCATTTTAAACTCAGAGACCATTTCTGGATCAATGTTCTGGTGATGTTTGGACTGGCGCAGCTCTGCACAGCGCTTGTCACAAAAACCTTACGGCGCAGGTAACGCGCACCCGCTGCCCGTTTTACGGCACACCCAGCATCCGCAGGCGCCAGTTTCCCGCATGATGGGTGAAGAGGCTGGTGGTTTGCGGGGCGATATCCAGCCGGGTCGCCATATCCGGGCCGCCTTGCAGGATACATGAGGCCAGTGCGCGCACGACAGCGGGGCGGGCAATAAGCAGCAGCGTGCGGGCGCTTGTGTCAGGCTGTGTGCGCGACTGGAAGCGTGCGTGTGTGCCTGAGGGATTACCGGGCTGACGGCCGCTGTGGGAGCCGTTTGAAAGGGGACCTGTATCCGGGGCTGCGTCTGCCTCTTTACCCAGTGAAACAGTGTTAAGCCACGTGCCAATCCGGGCGTGAAACTGGCGGAGGCTCTCGCCCTCCGGTGGGGCAAAATCCGGGTCGTGCAGCAAGCCGTTCAGGGCGTCTGGTGGCAGGTCGCGCAAGGCCTGTCCGTGCCATGTGCCGTAATTGCGGTCTTGGAGGCTAGCGGGGCGTATTACGGGGAGTTCCGCAGGAAAGTGGGGCTTCTGTGAGGCGTCATCTGCCTGCGGAGCGGGTGACTGTGCGGCGAATTGCGCGGACAGGTTTACCGGGGTGGTAATCTGTTCTGGGACTGGAAGCGGGCTGCTCAGGCCCTCACAGGTGCAATCCCCGGCCAGAATGATCTGTGTGAACCGCGGCGGTTTGCGGAGTTGCGGAAGGGTGAAACCCTCTGGTCCGGCGGGGGTGCGGGCCACAGTCTGGGCCTCGCGCGGTGGGATGCGCCCCTGTTTGACGGCGTCTGGCAGGGTAGATGTCAGGCAGACAAGCCGGATGGTTTGGGTTGCGGGGGGCGCAGTCATGGGGCCGTGCCTCTGGAGTGCGTGGCCCATGCCTGCAAGGCGGTTTCCAGCCGGGACCATGCAGCGTCTGACGCTGGCAGACCAAGGCGAAGGCGGCCCGGCTGATCTGCAAAAATGCGGGTCACGAGGCCGCAGGTGCAGAAATGTCGCCAGAGAGCCGGGGCGTCTGGGTGCAGCACCAGCGTGAACAGGCTGGCCTGCCCGGTGTGGCGCAGGGCGGCGGCATCCAGAAGATTGGTCAGGCGGGTATGGGCTGCGCGGGCCTGTGTGCGGGCGGTGGCGCGCCATGCGGTGTCTCGCAAAGCCTGTCGTCCGGCAGCCAGACCGAGGCTCCCTACCGGCCATGACCCGAGCACAGCGCGGGCTTGGGCGGCGACTTCCGGGCTGGCGAGCAGAAAGCCCAGCCGCACACCGGGCAGGCCGTAGGTTTTCCCAAAGGACCGCAGCACGACCAGTGCTGGATGCGGCAGGAGGGGGGCTACGCTTTCCTGCTCAAAATCCGCGAAGGCTTCATCCACAATCAGAACAGTGCCGTGCGCGGCGCAGGTGTTGGCCAGTGTGTGCAGCCAGTCAGCAGAGAGAAGGCGACCATCGGGGTTGTTGGGGTTACAGACCACGCAGACCGTGCCGGGCTGGGTAGCGGCCTGCTCCAGTGCTGCGGGGTCCGTCACCTGTTGCACGGGCACGCCCTGCAAACGCCATGCCTGCGCGTGGCCGGAATAGGTTGGCCCCAGCAGGCACACGCGCTGCGCGGGCAGCAGACGCGGCAGCAGGGCAATCAGGCTTTGGCTCCCGGCCCCGGCCACCACCATGTCGGGACTGCTCAGCCCGTAGGCGAAGGCGGCTGCGGCCTGAAGGTCGGCTTCCTCGTCTTCTTCCGGCAGGCGGGCCAGCACGGTCGGGTCTGGCATCCGAAGGGGATAAGTATAGGGGCTGATGCCAGTGGAAAGATCATAATAAGGCCGGGGTGCTTCCGAAAAATGCGCCATGACGGCCCGGACCTGCCCGCCGTGGACTGGGAATGGGAGAGCCTCTGGCGGCGAGGGTGCGGGAGCAGAAACCGGCACGGATGGCGCAGTGCGCACCGTGGGTGAGGCAGCGCGCACTGGTGGCACGGATGCTGACTCAGGGATGGCAGCGGATGGGGCGTGCGTGGTAGTCTGCGGGCTTCCCTGCATGCTTTTGGTCGGTTCTGCTCCGGCCTGCCCGCTTAGTGAGTCTGCTACCCGCATGGTGTTCCCTCTTTCCGTCACGCTCCCCGTAGCAGCCCTTGCCGCCATTCTGGAAGCCGCTTGCGGTTATCCCCCTGCCCTGCTGGCGGCTATCGGGCATCCGGTGATGTGGATTGGGGCCTTGATAGACAAGCTGGACACCGCCCTCAACCAGCCAGAATTTTCTGAGCGGAAGCGACGCTGGATGGGTGTTCTGGCGTTAATCCTGATTGTGGGCGTGCCGCTCTGGATGACCGGGGCGGTGCTGGATCTGGGCTATCGGTTTCTGCCCGCCCCCGTCATGCTGGGGGTGCAGGCACTCGCAACCTGCACGCTGGTCGCGCAAAAATCGTTATGGACGCATGTGCGGGCTGTGGGAACTGGCCTGCGGCAAGGCGGGCTGGCCGGAGGGCGGCAGGCTGTGGCGCAGATTGTCGGGCGGGATACTGCCGCGCTGGATGAAGCCGGGATTGTGCGGGCCGCGCTGGAAAGTCTGGCCGAGAATTTCTCCGATGGCATTGTGGCCCCCCTGCTGTGGGCGGCGGTGTTCGGCCTGCCGGGGGCGGTGTTCTACAAGGCGGTCAATACGGCGGACAGCATGATTGGCCACCTCACCCCGCGCCATGCCGCTTTTGGCTGGGCGGCGGCCAAACTGGACGATGCGGTGAATCTGCCTGCCTCCCGCGTTGCGGCACTCTGCCTGATCTTAGCCGCCCCGGCGGAGAACCGGGCCGCAGCCCGCGCGGCAGTGCGACGGGATGCGCCGCGCCATCGGTCCCCCAACGCAGGCTGGCCGGAAGCCGCCATGGCGGGAGCGTTAGGCCTGCGGCTGGCGGGGCCGCGCCTTTATAAAGGGGTGCGCGTGGAAGATGCGTGGATGGGGGCCGGCACGCCGGAGGCAACCGTGGCGGATCTGGACCGGGGACTGGTGCTGTATCGGCGCGCCTGTCTTATTCTGGTGGGGGTCTTGCTGGTGGGGGCACTTCTCTTCATGATCCCGGCATGACAGCCCCCCTCTTCTCCCCCGCTTTTCGTGCCTCTCTGGACCAGCTTTTTACGTGGCGGCGCGATGTGCGCCATTTCCGCACGGACCCGGTGCCCGAGGCCGTGCTGTCTCGCCTTCTGGAAACCGCCTGCCTTGCCCCCTCCGTGGGGTTGAGTGAGCCCTGGCGCTTTGTACGCGTGGATGCCCCGGCACGTCGCGCTGAAATCCGGAAGAACTTTGCCCGCTGTAATGCGGAAGCCCTGACGGGCCATAGCGGTGATGACGCACAGCGTTACGCCACGCTCAAGCTGGCCGGGCTGGATGATGCGCCGCACCATATTGCCGTCTTTTGTGACACCAACCCCGCACAGGGGCGCGGGCTGGGGCGCGGCACCATGCCGGAAACCACGGTGTGGTCTGCCGTCATGGCCATTCACACCTTCTGGCTGGCGGCCACGGCGGAGGGTGTCGGGCTGGGGTGGGTCTCCATCCTGAACCCGGAGGACGCCAGCCGCACGCTCTGCATTACGCCGGACTGGCAGTTTCTGGCTTATCTGTGTGTGGGCTATCCGGCAGAACAGGCAGACACACCGGAGCTGGAACGCCGGGGATGGGAACAGCGCAACCCGGCCCGCAGGCAGTGGATTAACCGCTGACTCAGGCCTGTTGCCGGAGCGTATGACGGCGTGGGAACGAGTCCGGCGCATTCGTCTCAAAATTAAGAATCCATGACGCGGCCTGCGCTTCTGCATGCTGCGGACCGGAGGGCTGCCCTGCGCGCCTGCCGAAAAATCATGACAGATTTTTGATGGTTTATGAGACTTTCTGATAAATTAAGGCCGTCTTTCAAACCAGAAATCGGCCCGAAAAGCCCCCTGACACGACCAGTAATTTTCTCTTCCCTGCGTTTTCAAAGCCTCAGAAGATCATAAAGTTTATTTTAAGGTTTTTTGGTATATACTCGCTTTTTATAAATCTCATCTCACGAAATATTGTCAGACTCTTTTTGATATAATTAACACTATGTAATATTGATATGAATCATTGAGGTTTCTACCTATTTCACAGAAAACCAGTTTATCTATAACAAAGTTTTATAATTTTCTGAGGATTTAGTGTGAAAGCGCCTGCGCTCCGGGGTTCTACCGACACCAGAAAACTGGATACCAGACTTCTCCTCGGAACGGCTCTTGTCTGTGTTCTGAGTGACCCATCGCTCGCTCATGCGGATGATGCGCAGGAACTCGCAGCCATTAAAGAGCAGATGCGCAAGCTGGCAGCACAGGTGGAAGCCATTGAGCATCGGCAGGCGCTCAAACACGGACAAAGCGGGCGTCAGGTCGCCTCAGCCCGCACTACGACTGGGGTGCGGACGGCCAGTGCAAAGAATGCGTCCTCTGGGGGGATGCGCACCGCCGCGAGCACGCATGGTGGTTTCTCTGAGGGGCTTTCCGGCCTGCGGACAGATGGTCCGGCTGATCCGGGTATTCGCTTCTCCGGCGGGGCACAGCCGATTGAAATTGGCGCCAGTCAGAACCCGACCCTGAACAGTGGCTCCGGGTTTGCCGGGTTCCGGTGGATGCCGCAGCAGCCGGAAGCCCAGCCGTCCAAATCCGCTATCGACCTGACCTCGTCCAGCCCGTCCTCCATTACCCAGACGGACGTGGACCGCCTGCCCCCCATTTTCAGCATTGGCGGCATTTCCGTCCGGCTGGGCGGGTTTATTGATTTCTCCAATATCTGGCGCAGTTCCAACATGACCAGTGGCCCCGCCACGGCATGGAACAACTTCCCCTACGCCAACAGCCCCAACCATGGGCTGAGTGAAGAGCGGATGTCCGCACAGCTCAGCCGTATGTCTGTGTTGATGGAAGCGAACCCGTCCAAGGACGTCCGCTTGCAGGCTTATGTGGAAAGTGACTTTGCCGGGGCTGGCGGCACGACAAACAGTGTGCAGATCAGCGGGTACACGCCGCGCCTGCGGCAGGGCTACTTTACCTTCACGCAGAAGGAGTGGGGCCTGCATATCCTGATGGGTCAGGCGTGGAGCCTTTCCACCAACTACGCCAAGGGCATTCTGCCGCGCCAGGAACAACTGCCTGCCGTGACGGATAACAATCAGATCCCCGGTATTACCTTTACCCGTGTGCCGCAGATCCGCATTGGCAAGGACTGGCACGAGAAATACTGGCTCGGCCTGTCCATTGAAGATCCGCAGGCGACTGTTGGGTTCTCTTCCGCCCTGTCTTCCGGCAGCACCCTGCCCGCCGCCTATGGAGAGAAGGTGGGCGCGCGCGTGTATTATGCCAATGCAGGCGGCGTGCTGCTGAACCCGAACACGCAATATAGCTATAACCCCGCGCCGGACATTATTCTGAAAGGCGCTGCGGATACCTCGTTCGGGCATTATGAAGTGTTCGGCATGGCCCGCTGGTTCCGCTCCCTTGCGGTGGAACCGGGCATGACCACCACCAAAAAGCACACCAGCTTTGGCGGTGGCGTGGGCGCTGGCATGACAACGCCTCTGGGGACCAAAAAACTCCAGATGGCCGGTAACATTCTGGCAGGGGAAGGCATTGGCCGCTACGGGCCGAGCCTGATCCCGGATACCACGCCCAATGCGCGGGGCGCTCTGTCCCCCGTGCCGGAGCTGATGGGCTCCCTTGGTCTTATCGGGCATCCCACCCCGTCCGTGCTGCTCTACACCTACGGGGGTATCGAGACAGCCGGACGCAAGCGATACATTGGCGCAGATGGCGCCCAGTATGGCTACGGTGTGAATGACCTCAATCTGGGCGGGTGCGATGTGGAATTCGGCACCTGTAACGCCCAGACCCGTACGCTCGCATCCCTCACCGCCGGTGGCTGGTGGCACTTCGTTGAAGGCCGCTACGGCAGTGTGATGGGGGGCCTGCAATACACCTATATCCGGAAGTTTGCCTTCAGAGGCAATGACGGCAGCAACAACAGTGTGTACCCGACAACTTCGGGCAACACAGTTTACGTCACCTTCCGATATTTGCCGTTCCAGTAAATTGGAATTGCAAAATACTCGCCAAAGGAGAGAGAACTCGATGTCTTATACAGTTGGCACTTATCTTGCTGAGCGTCTTGCCCAGATTGGCCTGAAGCATCACTTTGCAGTGGCAGGGGATTATAACCTTGTACTGCTCGACCAGCTTCTGATGAACAAGGACTGTGAGCAGGTTTACTGCTGTAACGAGCTGAACTGCGGTTTCTCTGCCGAAGGCTATGCCCGTGCAAACGGCGCAGGTGCTGCAGTTGTGACCTTTAGCGTTGGTGCTCTGTCTGCACTGAACGCCATTGGTGGCGCTTATGCGGAAAACCTGCCGGTTATTCTGATTTCCGGCGCCCCGAACTCCAATGACCACGGCAGCGGGCACATCCTGCACCACACCATTGGCACGACGGACTATTCCTACCAGTTGCAGATTGCTGAAAAGCTGACCTGTGCGGCAGTGTCCATTACGTCTGCTGAAGACGCACCGGAAAAAATCGACCACGCCATCCGCACCGCGCTGCGTGAGAAGAAACCGGCTTATATTGAAATTGCCTGTAACGTCTCTGCCCAGCCCTGTGCAGCCCCCGGCCCCATCAGCGCCGTTCTGGATGCCCCGGCCTCCAACAAGGAAACGCTGGAGGCTGCCGTAAAAGCTGTTGCGGACTTCATTGAAAAGCACGAAAAGCCCGCCATTCTGGTTGGCAGCCGTCTGCGCGCCGCTGGTGCGGAAGAAGCCGCTGTGAAGCTGGCTGACGCGCTGGGCTGTGTTGTGGCCACTATGGCTGCGGCCAAGAGCTTCTTCCCTGAAGACCACCCCGCTTACGTCGGCACCTTCTGGGGCAGCGCCTCCACGCCGGGTGTGAATGAAATCTTTAACTGGACGGACAGCATTCTTGCGCTGGCCCCCATCTTTAACGATTACTCCACCGAAGGCTGGACGGCATGGCCGCAGGGCCCGAACGTGGCTGTTCTGGACAAGAACATCACCAAGCTGCACGGCTACTCCTTCGACAATATCCACCTGAAGGAACTGCTGGAAGCTCTGGCAGAGTACTTCAAGAACAAGCCGAAGAAGGATTCCACGCTGGTCCAGTACAAGCGTGTGCATACCGAACGCATGGTGGAAACCACCGGCAAGGGTGATGACGTTCTGACCCGTGCGGACATCCAGCAGACGCTGCAGAGCCTGGTGACACCGGAAACCACCATTGTTGGTGAGACGGGTGACAGCTGGTTCAACGTCATGCGCACCAAGCTGCCGCGCGGTGCCCGTGTGGAACTGGAAATGCAGTGGGGCCACATTGGCTGGTCTGTGCCAGCAGCCTTTGGCTACGCTGTGGGTGCCCCGGAACGCCGCACCATTCTGATGGTGGGTGACGGCTCCTTCCAGCTGACGGCGCAGGAAGTGGCCCAGATGATCCGCCGCAAGCTGCCGGTTATCATCTTCCTGATCAACAACGCCGGGTACACCATCGAAGTTGAAATTCATGATGGTCCGTACAACAACATCAAGAACTGGGATTACGCAGGCATCATCAGCACCTTCAATGCTGAAGATGGCAAAGGCAAAGGTCTGCGCGCCAAAACGGCGGGTGAACTGGCCGATGCAGTGAAGGTCGCGCTGGAAAACAAGGAAGGCCCGACCCTGATTGAATGCGTGATTCCGCGTGATGACTGCACGTCCGAGCTGATTTCCTGGGGCCGCCATGTGGCCACGGCAAACGGCCGTCCGCCTGCAAAATAAGTCAACCTGCATGGCCGTGCCCCTGCGAGGCACGGGCGCGGCCTGCACCTTTTTGAAAAGCACCTGTTAATGTCGGCTTCCAACACACCCAGCGCCGCCCCGCAGCCGCAAAAAATACAACCGCTTTATGTGCTGGCGTGGTTTCTTTGCGCCCTGTTCTATTTCTATCAGTATGCCATCCGCTCTGCTCCGGGCATTATGCAGGATGAGCTGACGCAGGCCTGGGGCAACAGCCACCTCGGCCTGATGATTGCCTCCTACTACATTGTTTATGCACTGGCCGCTCTGGCCGTGGGCGTGCTGCTGGACCGTTATGGCGCACATGCCACCATGCCGGTGGGGATTGCCATAACCAGTGTTGGCTGCCTGATTTTTGCACAGGGCAGCATGCCCGCCGGGATTGGCGGGTATGTGATTCAGGCGCTGGGGGCCATTTGCGCCTTTGTTGGCTCCTCCTACGTGGCAGCCCGGTATCTGCCGGCGCGCACGCTGGCCCTGTTTGTGGGGCTGACGCAGTGCCTTGGTATGGCCGGGGCCGCGTTTGGCTCCAAACCCACCCGTATTCTGATTGACCCTGCCGGCTCCTTCCACCTGCCCTGGCAGAAAGTGTGGCTGGGCTTTGGGGTGATTGGCGTTTGTCTGGCCATTGCGACATGGCTTGTCATGCCGCGGGATTCCGGGGACAGCACGGCCCACCACGGCCATCTGTCTGCTGAAAACCTGCTCAAGCCGTTCAAGACCATCTTCGGGAACCCCCAGAGCTGGTATGCCGGGATTATTGGCGGCCTGCTGTTTGTGCCCACAACCATTGGCGCGCTGGGCTGGGGGGCTTCCATGCTCAACAAGGGCGAGCATGTTTCCATGGCGTTTGCGGCCTCCGACATCTCCATGGTGCCGATTGGCTGGGTGATTGGCTGCCCGCTGCTGGGCTGGATTTCTGACAAGATTGGCCGCCGTAAACCGGTGCTGATTGGTGGCGCTCTGGTGTTGCTGGCTGCTGCCCTGTGCGCACTGTATGTGCCGGTTGGTGTGATGCCGCGTTACTCTGTGGCGCTGATTATGGGCATTGCCTCCGGTGCGGCGATGATCCCGTTCTCTTCCATGAAGGAAGTGAACCCGCCGGAAGTTAAAGGCACGGCTGCGGGTGTGATGAACTTCCTCGTGTTTGGCACGACGGGCATTCTCTCCCCCATGGTATCCGCGCTGATGGGTGGCGGTGGTGATTCCATGGAAGTCTTCCACCGGGCCTTCCTGCCGCTGGTGATTGGCATTGTGGTGGCCATCGTGCTGGCCTTCCGCCTGCGTGAGACGGGCTGGGCTGTGCAGAAATAAACCTTCTGCCAGTTGGGTTTTAAAAGGAGCGCGGACCTTGCGGGGTTCGCGCTTTTTTGTGCGCGCCGGACGATGTTTATTGACAAGACTGCTAAGCCTGAGGACCATTCCGGGTCATATCAGCGTCCCATCAGAAGGACAGCCCTCTTGCCCCAGCCGCCTTTACCCTCCCCGGAAATTTTTCAGCATGTCCGCATCATCATGGGGATGGTGGTGGGCCTGAGTGTGGCGCGCCTGCTGAATGGTCTGGTGCGCATTATTCAGCACCCCGGACAAACGCGGGTCTATCCGGTTCATATCGGCTGGGTGCTGACGCTGCTGCTCATGCTCATGCATTTCTGGTGGTGGGAGTTCTGGCTGGTTACGCTGCACAGCTGGACATTCGAGATCTATCTGTTCCTCATTATTTACGCGATTATTCTGTTTTTTCTCAGCGCGTTTTTGTTCCCGGATTCAATCAGCGATTATACGGGCTATGAGGACTTCTTTATTTCCAGAAGGAAGTGGTTTTTCTCATTTTTCGCCCTGAGTGTGGTCTTTGACCTGATTGATACCCTGCTCAAAGGGTCCGCGCATTACGCCCTGTTTTCGGCTGAATACTGGTTCCGGGTTCCGGTCTACCTTGTGCTGTGTGGCGTTGCCATTGTGTCTGCTAATCGCCGCTTTCATATGGCGTTTGTCAGTCTTGGACTTGTGTATGAGGTTTCCTGGATACTGAGACATTTTGAGACGTTGAGCTAAAACCTGACGGAATTTTGATATTTTCTCCGTAAGACATTAAGGCAGCTTTTTACACACAGGACACTGGAACCCTTTATGACCACTCCGCCTGTTTCCGATACGCAGCGCCGTCTGGTCATGCTGTGTGCCGTGCTTGGCATTGTTCTGGGGGGACTGGACGGGGCGATTGCCAATATCGCGCTCCCGACCATTGCCCATGACCTCCAGTGTAGCGAGACGCTGACGGTCTGGGTCGTCAATGTGTATCATCTGGCGGTTGCGGTCAGTCTGCTGCCGGCTGCGGCGTTGGCGGACTCTTTGGGGCTTAAACGGGTTTACGGGTTTGGGATGGCGCTGTTTACCGCAGCGTCCCTCGCCTGCGCGCTGTCCGGCTCACTCGGCGCTTTGATTGGTGCGCGTGTTGTGCAGGGGTTGGGGGCGGCGTGTATGGCAGCCCTCAGCGGCGCGCTGGTGCGCAGTGTTTACCCCCGCGCCATGCTGCATCAGGCGTTTGCCATTATTGCGCTGGCGGTTGCCATTTCCGCAGCCATTGGGCCGACACTGGCAGCAGCGGTTCTGGCGGTTGCCTCGTGGCCCTGGCTGTTCCTGATTAACGTGCCGATTGGCGTGATGGCGGTTGTGCTTTTCCTGCGCGTGGCTCCGTCCAGTCCGCGCGCCCCTCTCTCGTTCGACAGGGCGGGCGCGCTGTTGAACGTGGGCGCTCTGGGGCTGGGGATTCTGGGCGTTGATGCGCTGGGGCAGAAGGAAACCGGGCTGGCGGTGCTTGAAATCGGAGCCGGTATCCTCTGCACGCTTCTGCTTTACAGGCAGCAGAAAAAGCTGAAGACACCCATGCTGCCGCTGGATCTGCTGGCTATTCCGCTGTTCTCGCTCTCAATCCTGACCTCCATCTGCGCGTATGCCGCGCAAATTCTGGCCTATGTCGCGCTGCCGTTTTTGTTCCAGACGGTTATGCATCTTTCTGCCGTAACAACCGGCCTGCTGGTGACGCCATGGCCGGTGCTTGTTGCCGTGGCGGCCCCTTTTGCGGGCCGACTGGCAACACGGCACCCTGCATCGGTTTTAAGCAGTGTTGGTCTGGCAATTTTGGCGATAGGACTGGCCGCACTCAGCCTGATGCCGGCACAACCGGCCTTTTGGAATGTGGGCTGGCGCATGGCGCTGTGCGGCATTGGGTTTGGATTTTACCAGACGCCAAATAACCTGACCGTCATGACCTCTGGCCCCGCCACCCGCAGCGGAGCAGCCAGCGGCATGATGGCCGTGGCCCGCACGCTGGGCTGGGCGCTGGGGTCCGCACTGGTCGCCCTCGTCTTCGGCCTCTCGCAAGGCAGCGGCGGTGCTGTGCATTGCCTTGAACTGGCCACCGCCTTTGCCCTGCTTGGCGCTGTGCTGAGTGTTTCCCGGCGGGTGGTGCGGAGTTAGGTGGGGGGTAGGGGGTTGGAATGGCCGGATCAGAAGAATATCTCTTCAAAGTTCTGACGAGTGCTGAACTGGTCTTTTCAGGTTACCACAAGCTTTGCAAGAATAGCTGCCATATTAGTAGGATAATTGGTTGGGTCTTTGTTACCCTCTAGGACGAAGCTGGCCTGAGACACGAGTAATTGGGTAATCCCCCCATTTTTAGTGGGGCATTGAATGAGAATTCAGGCAGCTGTTTTTAGTTTCTGGGCGGGGGTTAGCCCGCTGTTCCCCATGTTGGGTCTGTCATGGTTATATGTCCAGAGCCATTGTGTTGCGACCTCCTGCACGTCCTGAATGCTTTCAAACAAATACTGCTCCAGCCATTCCTGCCGTACAGTTCTGTTGTAGCGTTCAATATAGGCATTCTGCTGCGGATTACCCGGTTGCGTATA
>NZ_JACRVS010000034.1:0-20969 GCF_018811985.1 Acetobacter sp. P5B1
CGAGATAGCGCAGAGCACGAGATAGCGCAGAGCATTGATGATCTCACGGGAATCGGTTGTCCGTTTCCGACCACGCCGGTTCGCAGGGGGCATCAGAGGCGCTATGCGCTCCCATTCCTCATCTGTCAGATCAGACGGATAGCGTTTCGTCTTGCGTGTAATTCCGGCCATGCGGCCTCGTTGTGCTGGCGTCCACATCCTGCCTTTGAATCACACTCAAAACCTCTTGAAAACCTATCATAGCGAATTTCCAAAAGGGCTCTTACAGGTCAAACCGGGCGTTGAGATAGACACTTCGGGGGGCACCGACAAAGAAGTAGTCGGACGCCAGAACGCCCCAGTAGTGGGTGTTGGCGACGTTATCCAGTTCTGCCCTGAAGGTTACACGGTGTTTTCCGATATGTGTGCGGTAGCTGGCCCGCAGGTTGAGCAGGGTGTAGCCGGGGATGTGATAGACGTTCATGGCGTCCCCCCACATTCTGCCGGTGTAATGTACCTCGGCTGAGGCAGACAGGCCCGGCACGGCCTGAATGTTGTTTGTGAGCGTAAACATGTTCTGGAATGTGGGAATGGCTTCCGCCGTGTTGCCCTGAATGGAGGGATCGGTCTTTTTGTATTTTGAGGCCTCGATCCCCAGACTATCCGTCACCACAAAGCCGAGTGGCAGGTCCACGTGGCCGTTCAGTTCAAACCCCTGATAAACCTGCGTGCCGCTTGAAACATAGTAATTGTCGGCATTGGCATATTGCGCGCCGCGCGTGATGCGATAGAGCGCGCCGGTGAGATCCCACGTGCGGCGGGTGATTTTGGCCCCGACTTCCACCTGATCGGACCGGATGGGTGGGAGCGTCTGGCGGGCGTTTTTATAGGTGTCGCCGACCGTGCCGCCATTTTCCAGAGCCTGAACATAGCTGGCATAGACTGTCATGTTCCGAACAGGGTGGTAGAGTAGCGCCACCGTGGGGGTGACGGGATTGACCTTGTAAGTCGTTCGGACATCCGCAGCGCTATAGCTGTTCTGCTGGAAATTAGTGTAGCGCACGCCGGCCAGAAGGGACCATTGAGGCGTGAACGTGACTGTATCACTCAGGAACAGGCCGACCTGATCTGACCGGTAATTCCGGTAAACGGGAGACTCGTTATTGACGTTCCATGGGCGGGGGATAATCGGCGCGTACATGTTCTGGGAGCCGATATTCACATACTCGCTGTTGGTGGGGAGATATTTGGTCAGCCCCTGCCATGTGGCCCCCAGTGTCACGTCATGTTTGACAAAGCCGGTGTGAAAACTGCCCTCCAGAATACCCTGCGCCTGATTATAGTCGGACCAGCTGCGCGGGTCTGTAGACAGGTAGGAATCATAATCCCCTGCCCTGTTATTGAGCGACATCCATTCGCTCTGATAGGAGCGCCAGTCCTGACTGTGGCTGTAATCCACACGGAATTTCCAGTTGTTGCTGATGTCCCACTTCAGGCCGGTTGTCAGAAACAGCACATGCGATGTGAACATGGAACCGGGATAGGCGTTCAGGTTCTTATGCCCGCTGATAGGGTCAGGGAGTGTGTTTGAGGGGTAGGTTGTGGGGTCGATAAAGAAATCCTGCACCAGCCCGCGTATTTTTCTGTCCTGATAAATGGCATCGGCGGTCCAGAGCAGGTTTTTGGTAATGCGGGCATCCACGCCCAGAGAGCCGGAATACCGCTCCACATGGGAGCCATTATAGGTCTCGCCTTTTTCATGCGTCAGGTTCAGGCGGTATCCGAACACCTTGTTGAACAGGCGGCCGCCAGTATCGATATGCTCACTGGCAATCGCGCCTGAACTATACCCGGCATCGACCTCGAACGTGCGATGTTCCGTGGGCTTTTTGGTCTGGTAGTTGATGATGCCGCCCGGCGCGTTGAAGCCATACATATAGCCGGATGCGCCTTTAAGAAGCTGGACGTTTTCAAAACTTTCCAGCGGCAGCTCAACCGTTGTCATATAGAAGGGCGAGCCGTTGATCTTGTAGCCGTTATAATCATCCAGCGGCACGCCGCGCACCGTCACGCTGTAAGCGTTGAAGGAATAGGTATCCCCATTGGTGACGACAGACGCATCCTGAGACAGCAGGCGGGACAGGGATTTCACCTGTCGTTCCTGTATTTCCGCACTGGTGATGGTGCGAATGGAAAAGGGCGTATCCAGCGGCCTCTTGCTGCCCAGTGCTCCGCCAGAGAAGGCCGGGGTTGCGGTGCCATGCACATCCAGCTCTTCCCGCCTGGCAATTTGCGGTTTTCCGGGTGCGGTTGGAGCCGTTTGCACCGGAGCGGACGGGGATTTACCCGGCTGCGTCTGAGCAGAGTGGGGCTTATGGGCCTGCTGGGTGACCGGTTGCTGGTGGGGCGTGGCTGAGGTCTTTTTCTTTGCAGCAGTGCGGATTTCTGCGGGCGTTTTGGCGGCCGTTTCCTGCGCGTGCGCCATGACCATGCCCATCCCGCAAGACGATACAGCAGTTCCAATTAAAACGAAACGTCTTGGTGATATCATTATAGCACGACCATGTTTAGTGTATTGAAGGTCTGAGATATCGGGAACAATTCACACCGTCAATCCGCATATAACGATTCGTATCTTTATTTTTGTGTTATCTATTTAATACGATTTATATCGTGATATTAAGTCACAGAACGAGCCTCGGCACATCCCCCGCAGAACTGGCGGCGGCACTGGCGTTTAGGGGGCAGAGCGGTCTCCCCTGCCCCCGGGCTGTGGTGTTTGTGCGCTGGGTCTGGCCGCCGCAGCGGAATGAACTCAGGGCGTGTTTTTGCCTGTGGTGTCGGCGGCTTTTTCTTTTTTGTAGCGTTCGTAATATTCGTCCGCCATGCGGCGAAGCGCGGCACCAATGGCGGCGTATTGGTATTCGTTCAGGTTGGCGAGGGAAGCACGCGCTGAGGGGCGACGCACGGCAAAGCCATCACCCGGCAGCAGGACCACGCCGGTTTCATCCGCAATGCGGAACAGGATGGTCTGGTAGTCCACGCGCGTGATCAGCCAGCGGGCAAAGCGGGTGCCGTAAAGGTGGGTGGCGACGTTGGCGAGGTCGATCAGCGTGTAATAGTGCGTGCAGCCGGGGTCATTGGGGGCCGGCACGCCGAGGTCTCGGTAGAGGGCGATTTCCCTCCGGTGCAGCAGGTTTTTCAGGGCCGTTTTATAGGCTTCCCGCCCGTCCATGAGGGCGAAGAGCGCAAACAGCACCATCTGCACCTGTTGCGGGGTGGAGAGGCCTGCGGTGTGGTTGAGCGCCACGGTGCGGCTGTCAGCCACCAGACGGTCAATAAATTTCAGGCCGCGCACATCCGGCGTGAGAGAGGCGTAGCGTTTGTCCAGCGCCTCTTTTTCCTCTTCCGGCAGGGCTGCGAGGGCCCGGTCCAGCACGTTTTGCGTGTGGGTTGCCACAACGCCCAGTCGCCAGCCGGTGGAGCCGAAATATTTTGAAAAGGAATAGACCAGAACCGTATTTTGCGGACAGACGCTGTAGAGCGAACGGAAATTGTCTGCAAACGTGCCATAGACATCATCCGTGACGATGATGAGGTCCGGGCGTTTGGTTTTGACGATTTCGGCAATGCGGGCCAGCCCGGCATCATTCATCTTGACCGAAGGCGGATTGCTGGGATTGACCACCAGAAAGACCTTAATGGCGGGGTCCAGCAGTTTGTCCAGCTCGCTATCCGGATATTGCCAGCCTGCTTCCGGCGCGGCGTAGATTGGGACTTCATCCAGCTGATAGTCCCGCAGTTCCGGGATTTCCACATACGGGGTGAAGACGGGCATGCCGATGGCGGCTTTATCACCGGGGCGGATCAGCCCGTTTTCCCGCAGGGAGGCGAAGATATAGCTGATGGCCGCTGTGCCGCCTTCCAGCGCGAACAGGTCCGTTGTGGCATCGGGCATGGTGCCGCCCGCCATTTCCCGCAGCAGGTAATGGCGCACGACCTGCTCTGAGTAACGCAGCATACGTGGTGGTGTGGGGTAGTCACAGCCCAGAATGCCGGCTGTCATTTCCTGCAGGAAGCCCTCGGCGGACAGGCCGAGCTGGTCCCGCACGTAGGACAGCGCGCGGCGGAGGAAGGCAACACCGGGTTCGGCTTTATGGTCTGCCACAAAGGCGTTGAAGCGGGCCTCTATGCCATCCTTGCGGGGGAAGCCGCCTACGCCTTCCGCCATATAGGAAAAGGAGAGTTCCGATTCCGCCGTAGCAAACAGGCCAAGCTGGAAAAACCCCTGCCGGGGGAGTGTGGCCAGAAAGTTTGGGTTGCCGCGCCCGGCATCCAGCATGGCGCGCTGGGCGCGTCCGGACGCCAGTTTGATGAGCTGGTCCTTCAGCTCAAACGGACTGAGGGTGTTGAATTTCTCGTAGTCGGGAGGCGTAGGCATGGCCGGTTCCTGAAGCAGGGGCTGCGCAAAGAAGGGGCCAAACATGCACAAAAAAAGTGCCGGTTGCTACCTTTATAGTCAGATAAGGGGTGTGAGAGATCTGCGGGTCTCAGCGTTGTGATGAACGGCTTTCAGCGTTTGGGGGCACCACGGGCCTTTTTCAGACTCTGGGTGATCCACCCATAGCCGCTGACCAATACCAGTCCGGCCACGACCAGCACCGCGCCGGTGACAAAGCCCGGCTCCACCGGCTCATGCAGCAACACGGCCCCCAGCACCACGCCGAATAAAGGCGTCATGAAAGACAGCACGCCAATGCGCGAGGCCTGGTAATGCCGCAGGAGCCAGAACCACAGCAGGAACGCGATGAAGGAGAGGACGAGCACCTGATAGCCCAGACTAAGCAGCAGGATGGGCGTGACAGTAAAAGCCGTCTGATGGAACAATATCGCCATAGGAAGCAGCAGCACGCAGGCCCCCACAAGCTGGTAGAGCAGCGTTTGTTTGGCGGGCAGACGTGCCAGAGAGGACATGCGGATGACAACCGTCGTCACGCCCCAGCTTGCCCCGGCCAGCAGAGCCAGCGCATCGCCCATCAGGGTCAGACCCGCGCCCTGCCCGGCCCCTGCGGAATGACCGAGAAAGGCGGTGCCGATGCCGCCAAACGCCAGCAGGATACCCGCCCACTGGAGCGGAGCCATGCGTTCTGAGGCCTCCATAAAATGCAGGATGAGGGCTGTAAAAATGGGCGCTGTATACAGGAACACAACCGAGCGCGAGGCGGAGGTGTAACGCAGCGCCTGCCCTAAAAACAGATATTCCAGAAAGAACAGCACGCCCACGGCCAGACCGGGCTTCCATGTCTGGGCCAGTTGCACCAGACGTTCCCGCCGGAAGAGCATGAGGACCACCACCAGCACCGCCGCGAGACCGGAGCGCAGCGCGATTTGCAGGATGGGGGCCATGTCCTGCGCCGAGGCTTTGAGCGCCACCTGTTGCAGCCCGAAACAGAAACACAGGCCGACCATCAGGCTGGTGGCTTTTGCATCCAGCGGCTTGCGCGTGTTCATGCTTGTTTGTCCCTTTCTGCCCGCAATATGGCGCACCCTATGCAGCATGTACGGGCGGGGCGAAAGAGAAGATTTATCCTGCGTGAAACAAAGGGGCAGCGGTGTGTTGGGCTAGTGCGCGGGAGACTTTTTCCAGTCCGGGTAAACGGCGTAAAATCTGTCCATCAGACTGTTCAGATCCTCCTGCGCAATGGGAGCAACCTGTTCATAGAGGAACGCTGTGGTCCCCTGACTGAGACGATAGGACGCGCCGATTTTCCGGTAGGCGTGGCCAATGCCGATGCCGCTGAGAATGTCTGCGGCTGGGAGCGTAATCACCCGTTGTTCAGACGGGGCCAGATGCGTCTGAACGGGTGTGGTGATGACAAGATATCTGGCCCGCAGCAGACTGGGATCAAAATGATCGCGCAGATCAAGCTGCGAAATGCTGATCAGATGGAGTTTCTGGTCACCCAGCGTGTTCAGCATGCTCTCATTCAGCACGGCGCTGGAGCTGAGAACGGCGATGCTTCCACGCGGCTGATAATCCCGCACAAGATCCGCTGTGAGTTTTTGATAAGCGGGGTAGTTTTCAATCTGGAGGGGGTTTGTCTGCTCAGGCAGCAGGGCGTTCAGAACAGGCACGCGATACGGTGCCTGTGTAAACAGGGCGCAATACGTCGCCAGCCCGAAAAGCCCGAGTAGCGTGGTCCCATAGACCGTCTGGAGAGAGGCGCTGTGCAGCCTGCGTCCTGCGGCCTGCATGCCGTAGAGCGCGATGATCAGGCTCCAGAACGCAAAGGGAATAACGTGCTGGATGCCGGGGCTTTGGGTGCGGCAAAACAGGAAGAATGAGGTGAAAAGATTAAAGGCGGAAAATAGGACACAAAGTCTGACGCGCCGGTCTTTTTCCTGACGCAGGCTGACCAGCCCGAAGACAAAAAAGGGCAGGATCCACGCGCCGGGTGCCTTGAGCGTTGCGACCACAGACGCGCTGAACGGCTTTTGGTAGCCATGATAGATGGTGGCGTAATCTGTCTGGAGAATTTTTCTCAAAAGGCCGAACTGGAACAGCAGAACCAGCGCAACGGCCGAGAGACCGGCAAGAGCAAAATGGGCCAGCAGGGTTTTGAGACGCTGCCTGTCACAGGTTTTCTGAAACAGGGCGTAATTCAGAACTGGCAGAGAAAGAAACAGAGAAACGATGGTGTAGGCATACCACCGCCGGAACAGAAAGGCGCCCCAGAGCAGAGCGCCCAGCCAGAGAGCCTTTCTGGCAGATTGTTTTTCAGAAAAATCGGTTTTTAACGTGAGAAGGATGGCCAGTTCTAGGAAGGCAAGGCCGCCAATATCCACAAACCCGCGCAGGGTCGGTGCGATAAAAGCTACGGACGTAAGCGGGATCAGGCAGAGAAGGCGTGTTTCCTGTCTGGTCGTGTGAGGGAAAATTGCCTTGAGAAGAGTGTTGAACAGAATAAGGGCTGGAAAAAAGTAGAACAGGAGAATGGAGAGGATATAAAACTGCCTGTGGAAGCCGGTAAGATTGACAAACAAAGACGGGATTATGGCCGCCAGATAATTGTAATCCGCCTTCCAGATAGACGAAAAAATCTTGAAAATCGGTTTTACGGGGCTTTGCGCAGCCAGCTCGTTGAGACGAACGGCACGGTCATAATAGGTGACGTAATCCCAGTAATAGACGTTCTGTTCACGGTGGATGTAGAGCAGAGCAATGAGTGAAAAAAATACCGCACATACCCCGTACCATGCGAGGGGAGACCGCCTGAAAAACTGCATTCTGTCTGAACCATGCTGAAATAGATCAGGTCAGCACGGGGACGTCTGCCTGAGATAATGCCCCGCTTTTAGGCACTTCCTCAGGGAAAAAACAGGGGGGCGAAAGCTCCCGCTGTTTTTAGAGCATGTCTTTTTCTTTTAACGGAGCAGACAGGCGGGTGGCGACAGCCAGCAGAACGGCGGTGATGGGGGATGCGAAAATGAAGCCCCACATACCAAGAAAGGCCCCGAAAATAGTTTGCGAAAGAATGGTGAGTGCGGGCGGCATGCTGACGGCGCGTTTCTGGATAAAGGGAGACATGACGTAGCCTTCAAACGCCTGAATGACACCATACAGGCCCAGGACCATCAGGGCTTCCTGCGTGCTGACGGACAGGCCAATGAGCAACGCCGGAATAGCCCCCACAAAGGCCCCCAGATACGGGATGAAGTTGGCGGTGCCCGCGATGAGGCCGAGGGGCAGCGCCAGCGGCATGCCAATGGCCCACAGGCCGAGCCAGGTCAGCACGCCGACCACCGTCATATCCAGCATCTGCCCTGCTACCCAGGCGGAGAGGGTATGCGCAATGGTTTGCAGCAGGGAGCGGACCAGCGGGCGATGCCGTTCGGGCGTCAGCCGCAGGATGCCATTGGCATAGAGGCGTGGGGAAAGCGCGAAATAGATCCCGGCAATGACAATGACCACCATCGTGCCGACGGAGCCGAAGGTGGACGTCAACACATTGGTCATGGAGCCTGCAAAATCCAGCCCCGGTGCGCGGCTGCCGCCCCCGGTCTGGTTGCCGCCGAGCGATTGCGGGACGTGATCCAGAATGAGATGGCCGAACTGGCCGCTGTTCAGCCGGTCATGCAGCGTGCTGATCTGGGACACCAGAGCCGTGCGCAGGTGGCCGGCCTGCACCGTGAGTTCCGGCCCGAACACACGCACCAGCGCCGTGGCTGCCGCTGCCAGAGCCAGCACCATCAGCATGACGGACAGCCATTCCGGCAGGCGCAGCAAATGCGTAATCCAGCGGGCCGCACCATGCAGCACCACGGCCACCAGTGCCGAGGCGCAGACAACCATCAGCACCGGGCCGCCTGTGCCGATAATCAGCCCCAGAACGCCCAGCACGACGACAACCATCACCAGCCGGTAGAACCGGCCCAGCGTGTGCTCCAGCGCCTGCACGGCGGCCAGGGCTGTCGCTGGTTGCGTGGCGGTCGATTGAGGTGGGTGCGGGTCGTGGGAAACGGAGGGGGCGCTTGCCGTGTCCGGGGTTTTTGTGGGGGGCGGCACCATGACGTTCTGCTTCTCCTGCTGCCCCGCCCTGTTGCCGGGTGGTAGGCAGACTTGCGTGATCTTGCGCCGTTTTACCCGCAGGCACCAGCGGCCAAAGTTTCACACATGCGAGAAGGGGTGAGGACAGGCTTTATCAGCATGGCAGATCCGGGCATGGTGGCAGACGGACTGGCTTTCATCTTGTCTTTCACGCCAAAAAAGGCGAGACAACAGCGTACCGCCAGCCATTGATACGCCTTTCCCCGTCCGCTCTTTGAGGCCCGTTGCTTTATGACGAAACCTGACGCTGCCAGTCATCTGGACATGGCGCACCCCTGCCTTGAGGGGAAGAAGCGTCGATGCGGGCGGCCGACCCCATCCGGGACGGAGCAACTGGACCAGCATTTGCTGGAGGTGGCGGCGAGCCTGTTTGTGAAACATGGTTATGCGGGAACATCGGTGGACCAGATTGCCCGCAAGGCGTCTGCCAGCAAACAGACGCTGTATCGGCGTTATCCGTCCAAGGAAGCGCTGTTCAAGGCGGTGATTACCAACGTGACAGCCTGCCTGCTGCGCACCATGGCGGAAACGCCGCTGAAGGACCCGCTGCTGGAACTGAAGCATGTCAGCCGCCTGATGCTGGATTTTGTCGTGCGGCCTGATGCGCTGGGCACGTATCGGATTCTGATTTCTGACGCTTACCGCTATCCCAGCCTGATCACCCATGCGATTGAGAATATCAGCGAGCCGTTTCACGACAGCTTTCTGCGCCTGCTGAAAGCAGCGCAGGCAGCCGGGCAGATTGAAGAAGGGCATGCCGATTCCACGACAGCCTATTTATGGAGTGGGCTGCTGACAGGCTGGCCGATGAAGCAAAGCCTGTTCGGCCTGACCCCGCTGGAAGACGAGGCCGCGCGCGATGCGTTTTTTGAGCGCGCGTGGGCGCTGTTCCTGCATGGGATTGGGGTAAAGCAGGACTAACGCACAGGGCGGTCTCTAGCGGGCCGTATGCCCGAAATACTGCTCCAGAAGCGCGACGTTCCGCAGGTTGGCCTTGAAGGCCGCATCGAACAGATCCCCAGCGATCGGCACGGTATCGACTGCGGTTTCCAGCACCACATTCCCGATCATGCGGGCCAGCAGGCGCGTGGGCACGCGCAGGCGCCAGGCCTCCCACACGATATAGAGGGAGACGAGGCCCATCACCGCGCTGCCGCCAACCGGCAGCAGGCCTACAATGGCATCCACCCCCACCCGGAAGCGCGTGCCGGGGAGGCGGAAGGCGGCGTCCAGAATCCAGGCCAGCCGCCGGACACGGCGCAGGCGATGCGCAATGTCCTCAGCGGTATGAGAGGCCGTATGGGGTGAGCCGTTTCCGGCTGTGGCATGAGCGTATGTCATGCCTCACAAAGTGGGAGAGGCCCGAACCGGATTCAAGAGGGGTGAAAATCCAGCGCCAGACCGTTCATGCAGTAGCGCAAGCCGGTGGGCAGCGGGCCATCCGGAAAGACGTGACCCAGATGCCCCTTGCAGGACGCGCAATGCACCTCGGTCCGCACCATGCCGTGGCGGCTGTCCTCCGTGGTTTCCACAGCGCCCGGAATGGCATCGTAAAACGAAGGCCAGCCGCTACCGCTTTCATATTTTGTGTCGGATTCAAACAGCGTCTGGCCACAGCCCGCGCAATGATACTGACCGGGACGTTTTTCGTGGTTCAGAGGGCTGGACCCCGGATATTCCGTGCCGTGTTCTTTCAGAATATGTTCCTGCTCTGGCGTGAGCGGGCCGCAACCGGTGGGGGAACAGGACTGGGTCATGCGGAGGGTCCTTCTCTTTCTGGTCGTCTCTGGGGAATTTATGCCGTCTTTCTAGCGGGTTTTCTCATAAGTTGCACCGGGACGATGAGGATATTGCCCAAACAAGCAGCGTTTGGCCCCGAACCGGAACGCTATTTAACGACAGCAGAGGCGAACGGTTGCATCAGGGCTGCTGCGCTGGCGCAAACGGGGCTGACCATTGCATAAGCGAGAGGAAGGCGGCACTCTCCGGCCATGACGGCTTCCATACCCCCCTCCCCTGTTCTTGTCCTGTTTCGGGATGATTTTCGCCTGAGCGACAACCCGGCGCTCCATGCCGCCTGCGCCACCGGCCAGCCTGTGCTGTGCGCCTATGTGCAGGATGAAGCCTGTCTGCCCAAAGGAGTAATTGGCTGGTGGCTGGGGCAGGCTGCGGAGGCGCTGGCCGAAGCACTCGGCAAGTGTGGCGGCACCTTGCTGACCCCGCAGGGGGAAACGCTTCCGGTTGTGCAGGATCTTGTAAAAGCAGCTGGCGTTTCAGAAGTTTTCTGGAACCGGCGTTATGACCCGGTGGGCAAGGAGATTGATACGGCTCTGAAAGCCAGGCTGACGGAACAGGGCGTGGCGGTGCAGTCCCTTTCCGCACGACTGCTGCATGAACCCTGGGCCGTGCGCACCGGGGCCGGACAGCCTTATCGGATTTTTACAGCATGGTGGCGCGCTGCACGGGAACTGGGCGAACCCGGCCGCCCCCTGCCTGCCCCGCAGGACATTCAGTTTGCCGCTGTGCCGGAGGCGTTTAAAAAGCATGAGGCCTCCACAGCGTTGCTGAAACCCGCTTTGCCGGAAGATGCCACGCAGGCTGCGCAATACTGGCCGTGCAGTGAAGAAAACGCCCATACCATTCTGGAAGATTTTCTGGACGATACGCTGGCGCACTATGAAACCGACCGCGACCGGCCCGACCGGGAGGGCACATCCGGCCTTTCCCCTTATCTGCGCGCCGGGCTGATTTCTGCCCGACAGATCTGGCAGGCCGCCCGAAAAGCAGAAGCCCGCAGCGGTGACCATGTGAATACGGAAAAATTCCTGTCCGAACTGGGCTGGCGTGATTTTGGGTGGATGCAGTTCTTTTATGAACCCCAGATGCCCACCCGCAATCTGCGCTCGGAATTTGACCAGATGCCCTGGCAGAATGACCCCGAGGCTTTTACCGCCTGGACGGAAGGCCGCACCGGCTATCCGCTGGTAGACGCGGGAATGCGGGAACTGCGCGCTACCGGCACCATGCATAACCGGGTGCGCATGGTTGTGGCGTCCTTTTTGACCAAACATCTTCTGACAGACTGGCGCAAAGGCGAACGCTGGTTTTATGAACGGCTGGTGGATGCAGACCCGGCCTTAAACGCCATGAACTGGCAGTGGTGTGCGGGAACCGGGATTGATGCCTCGCCCTGGTTCCGCATTTTTAATCCGGTCGGGCAATCCGAAAAGTTTGATCCCTCAGGGGCTTATATCCGCACATGGGTACCGGAACTGGCGGGTCTGCCAGACAAGCTGATCCACACCCCCTGGAAAATGGACGCCACACTGAGCCGCCATCTGCGCTTTGTGCCCGGTACCACCTACCCGCATCCGATTGTGGAGCTAAAGCAGGCACGTGCCATTGCACTGGAGAGCTATAAAAACCTGAAAGGCTCTGAGCAGAGCTGAGGCTTTAAATCACGCCCAACTGGTTTGCGTTAAGGATGGCCATATCCGTTGTGGCCGCCCTCAGCTTGTGGCGTGCCACGCGCAGGCATAACCGCACGACAGGGTCTGACAGTTTGAGCTTGCGGGCAATTTCGTGCCCCAGAAGCCCCTCCGCCGCCAGTTTCAGGCAGGCTTTTTCCTCAGCAGAAAGATCCTGCACACCGTTAGCCTGAAAGGCTGTTATCCGCAGATAAGCCTCGTGCACATAATTGGCCAGCATCTGGTAATCCCGCACAAAGCTGACCCGTGCGAGGCCCTCAAATTTACGGGGGTCATCGCTGGTAATAGCGAACAGGCCGCGAGAGCCATCCGTCCCCAGCAGGGGGATGCTCAGCGCTGCATGACCCAGACTGTAATCCAGCCCTTCCATGAGCATACTGTAGCCCGGCGTGCCTTTTTCAATCTTCAGATCCCGCCATTCAAACGGCAGACCATTGTGCAAACCCCTTTTGACGACAGGGTCAATCAGCAGGTAGTTCTGATTATAATAGCGTTCCTGCCATTCCCGGGGATAGGTCGTGCAGGTGAAACCGTCGGGGTTCATGAAATCGCCACCCGAACCTGCAAAATAGTAAACAACATTGCTCATGTTGCAGTTTTCAGGAAGCGTCTTCAAAACAGCGGATAAGTCTGGCAGCGACTGCGCGCGTGTAATGGACGACACAAGGCCTTGCAAAGCTTTTGGAAGAATAAAGGTCGGTGCTGTTGTTTGTCTCAATGTCATAACCCGAACTTTGATATCGTACCCTCAGGACTCTGGCCAGCATACGCCTGATACGACGATCCCTCTCATTAAAAATAAGTTGCTTTGTTCAAAACGGGCGGAGCTGCAGTTCAGCCAGATGCCGCAATGCCAGAGGGCTGACATCCCATACCCCTACACCGAACTCCTGCCCGTTGATCTCCCCCTCACAAATGGGAGATGGCAGACATTCCAGCCGCCGATACAGCCGCAGTTTGGACCGGGGATACGTTCCGATGATCTGCTTGATGCCATTCGCGAACGCGCGTGCATAAACCGTTTTCAGCACGTCCAGCATCAGGTTTCGCCCTGCCAGAGAGGATGTGTCAGCCGTTGTCGAGAAATAGGAAAGTTCCCAGATATCGGAACTGATGATATCCGGACATCCCTGAAAATAAGGGGCAAATTCATCCCGCAACATGGTTGGCCCCGTTGTCGGCATAATCCGGACCGAGGCAACGGCGTCTCCCCCATCCTGCAGGCCGACGATATAAAAGGGGCTACACCGCCGATCATAATCGTCTTCCACCGGGCACGGATGAAAGGCCCTGCTCCATTCCGGATAATTTTCGAAAAACTGTTTTCGTGAGCCAAGCATCTTCTCATAAACTGAAAGATACTGATCACGCTCATCATAAGAAAATTCATAAATCATAATTGCCACCTACCCTTAGTCTCAACTCCATATAATTTTGACGTCCCCCTCCTCTATCGTGTTTGGCTTTTAACACTCTGCAAGACACCGTGGATATATTAGACAACACGCAAAGTGATATCTAAAAATTCATAATATGACGTTTGTTTTAAGAATAAGAATTCAACCAATCATAGCTTACAACACGCAATAACCCCAAACGTTCCCTAAAAGAAGAACGCATTTTGAGCCGGGCTTCTATGCAGAAAATGCAGCAGAATTATGCCAGACTGTTTTATCCAATTCTCCAGTTCCTGAAGAGGCCTTCTCTCTTTGTGATGCTTTGTAGAGAGTGAAGACCAGAAAAGAAAAAGGGGAACACACCGCAATGCGTTCCCCTTTTTTATAGTCTGTGTTGGGAGGGATCAGAAATCAGCTTTTTCATGCTCGGTCGAGACGAACTTGATCAGCGTATGCGCCCTGACCGCTTCCGGCCCGCCTTCCGTGCCGTAACCGGAATCCTTGATACCGCCGAAGGGCACTTCCGGCACGCCCAGACCGTGGTGGTTGATGGCGATCATCCCGGCTTCCACCTGTTCACCCAGCAGACGCTCCGTGCGCTCGTTGCGGGTGTAGGCATAAGCCGCCAGACCGTAGGGCAGACGGTTGGCTTCCTGCACGGCGTCTTTCAGAGCGGTGAATTCAGACACAATGGCAATCGGGCCGAACGGCTCTTCCTGCATCACGCGCATGGACAGGTTGGGGTTGAGGATCAGCGTGGGGGCGAAGAAGCAGCCTTCATTGGGCAGCGGCACATCAGCCTGCCAGATGGTGCCCCCTTTCTCCCGTGCGTCGGCGACCAGTTCCGTCAGAGCTTTCAGGCGGCGTTCGTTCACCACCGGGCCCATGGTCACGCCGTCATCAAGGCCTGACCCAACCTTGAGGGCGTTCATCTGGGCCTTGAATTTGTCCACAAAGCTGGAGGCAATGCTCTTGTGCAGCAGGAAGCGCGTGGGCGCGATACACACCTGACCGGCATTGCGGAACTTGGCAGCACAGAGGCGCTGCGCAGCGGCGTCCAGATCCGCATCCTCACACACGATCACCGGGGCATGGCCACCCAGTTCCATGGTGACGGGCTTCATCTGCGCGCCGGCAAGAGACGCCAGATGTTTACCAACCGGGGTGGAGCCGGTGAAAGAGATTTTGCGCACCACGGGATGGGCGATCAGATATTCGGAAATTTCTGCCGGGTTGCCATACACCAGAGAGACCGCACCCGCCGGAACCCCGGCATCACAGAAGGCGCGCAGCAGTTCCGCCGGAGAGGCCGGGGTATCTTCCGGGGCTTTGACGATTACGGCGCACCCGGCGGCAAGGGCAGCCCCCAGCTTGCGGGCAATCTGGTTGATGGGGAAGTTCCACGGCGTAAAGGCCGCGACCACACCCACAGGACGATGCAGCACGCGCTGCTCCACATTGGGCACACGCGGCGGAATGAGCGTATCATTCAGGCGGCGGCCTTCCTCACCAAAATATTCGATGACGTTGGCAGCGCCCTTGATTTCGATAATGGACTGCTCGAGCGGCTTGCCCTGCTCGCGGCTCATGATGCGGCCAATGCTCTCGGCGCGCTCACGCAGCAGATTGGCGGCTTTGCGCATGATGACAAAGCGGTCCCACGCCGTAAGCGCCCGCCATGCGGCGAAGCCCTGCGCGGCTCCGTCGGCCACCCGTGCCAGATCGGCCTTGGAGGCGTGGGCAATCTTGCCGATTTCCTCACCGGTGGCGGGGTTGAAGACCGGCAGTGTGCGGCCATCTGCCGCATCCTGCCACTGCCCGGCCACCAGAAGCTGTGTGCTGATAAAATCCTGTGACATTGCGTATCTCTCCCACTGGAACGACAGACACGCCACCATGACGTTGCCTTATGATCCTTAAGGAGAGAGCATCATCAGGATAGGGATGCAAGGGGGCACGGAGGCTGCCCCCTGCCCCGGTCAGGCGAACAGTTTTTTCAGCTCATTGATAACATGCACACTGGTAATGAGACGCGTGCATTCAAACTGGCGCGGCGTGTTTTCATGCCGGGGGCACCACAAGAAATTGTGATGATCAAACCGCTCCGTGGGGTCGTTCCAGCAGGAGTTGCAGGTGTGCCAGTTGATAACGCGGTAAGGCGTTTCAAACTCATTGGTGGGGTGTGTGAAGCCGGAGATCATCACGACCTCGGTGCCCGCAGCCCAGGCCAGCCAGGCCAGACCGGAACTGAGGCCGATAAAGGCATCCGCATGCTTCAGCCACCGGGCGCGCTCGGAGAGCGGGCGGTTGCCGGTTTCATCTTCCGCCCCATGGGGGATGTAGTTCCAGACAAGGCCGGTGCCGTGCACGGTTTTCTGGTCAATACAGATCACCCGGTAGCCTTTTTCCTTCAGGAAGGCGATGACCTCCTGCCAGCCGGTCGGGTTGTTCCAGTATTTGCACTGCGTGCTGGCCTGCACGGCGATGCAGACATACGGCTCCGAGATGGGGCGGCTATCATCCGGCAGGTGCAGACGCGGGGCTTCCTCATGCGGGGAGACACCCAGAATATAGCCTGCGGTGCGGTGCAGGCCGACAAAGCGGAAGTCCGTGGGCTGCTGGTTGCAGTCTTTGTCATCAAAAAACAGACCGATGCAGTACGTGGCGTAGGCCCTGGCCGGCACGCCTGCCTTCTCGGCGTCCTCGGAGGTCATGAGGGTAATGTTGGGATAGGCTTCCTTAAGCAACGGCAGGATGAGGCCGGACAGCAGGCAGGTGACTTTCGCGCCGCGTTCTTCCGCAAAGCGGGACACATAGGGGAACCATGCCAGCGTATCCCCCAGCGTGCCCACCGGCAGCTGAATGACAACCTCCTGCCCGCGTGCATCATACTCATGCTGGAAAACAGGGCGCTCGACACCATCCGCGCCGATATCAGTCACCTCAATCCCAAAGCGCACATAGTAGCGTTTGCTGGAGGAAATGGTGGCCCCGGCAGCCTCATGATGGAAGAGGATATTCCCGGTATCCAGATCGCGCAGAATGACGCGCCATTTGCCCTCTTTCCGCTCGGGCACATGCACGCGTGCGCCGAGATTGAAATCGAAGCGGATCCCGTGCGGGCCTTCCAGCACCGGCAGCGGCGGCGGAGACAGGTAAGCCGGTTTGCCCTCAGGCTTGGCGGCAGGCTGAGCGGCAGGTTCCTGACCCGCAGGCTGCTGGGGGGCCGGCTGCGCGGCCTGAGCCGGAGCGTCGGCCTGTGGAGCAGGAGCGGGAGAAACGGGAGCTGCGGTTTCAGACAAAGAGAGTCACCTAGAAAAGACAAAATTTTTGTAATTAAAAATTACTAATCAGGGCTCTATAAAGACAATTAACATTTGTTCATGCAACTCCTAATTTGGCACCTGCTCATTCTTCATGAAAACATCATCCCCCTGACACCTCAAAAAGAGTAAGGTTTTTCCAAAGGGTTCCCTAAGGGTAAGGCTGTTTTGATGCCGGTTTTTTCTCGTCGTTCTGCTCTAGTAACATCCTGTGCCGCAGCCTTCTGCGGGACTATACGGCGGGCGGGAGCAGCCCCCTCCCTTGCTCCGCGTCCTCTGGTATTTGCGCACCGGGGTGCGTCCGCCTTGCGGCCTGAGCACACGCTGGCGGCCTACGCCAAAGCCATTGCAGATGGGGCTGACTTTATCGAGCCCGACCTTGTGATGACCAAAGATGGCGTGATGATCTGTCGCCATGAAACCAATATTGCCGAGACGACGGACGTTGCGCAGAGGCCGGAGTTTGCCAGCCGCAAGCGCACCGCCACCATTGATGGCAAGACAGCCACTGGCTGGTTCACGACGGACTTCACCCTTGCGGAGCTCAAAACCCTGCGGGCGAAAGAGCGCCTTGCCACACTGCGTGTGCATAACACCCGTTTTGACGGGCACTTTGACATTCCAACCTTTGAGGAAATGATTGATTTTGTGGCTGCTGAATCTGCCACCTGCGGTCGGGTTTTAGGGCTGATCCCTGAAATCAAACACTCCACGCATTTCCATACGCTGGGGTTTGACCCGGAAGCCGTGTTCCTGCGCACGATTGCTGCGCATGAGTATACACGCATGGCCCCGCTGGAAGTGCAGTCCTTCGAGACCAGCAACCTCCAGCGCATTGGGGCCGATGTACGGGCTATCAACCCGCAGGCGCGACTAATGCTGCTGATGGGGGAACGGACAGAGGTGCCGCCGGATCTGGCCGCCAAGGGAGAGAAAACCACCTTTGGAGACCTGATGACCCCGGCGGGCCTGAAGGAGGTGCGGCGCTATGCGGATGTGATTGGCCCTTCCCTGACCGACCTTATTCCGCGGGATGCGCAGGGAGCGTGGCTTGAGCCATCCTCTCTGGTGGAGGATGCTCATGCGGCGGGGCTGCTGGTGCATGCCTATACCTGTCGCCCGGAAAACCATTTCCTGCCGCGCCAGTTGCGCAATGCGGACGGGGATGCTGCCCGCAATGTGCACGGGTCCATTCAGGAAATTCAGCGCTATCTGGATATGGGGCTGGACGGGTTCTTTACCGATGATCCGGCTATTGGCCGCCGGGCGGTGGACCACATCTGAGGATGGGTCACCGCTGGCTCAGGCTGGTGGCGTGTCCTTGAGGACAAGCGGCAAGCCTGCTGCAATAAACAGGACTTTTCCAGCTTTTTCGGCCAGACGCTGGTGGAGAAGGCCTGCTTCATCCCGAAACTGCCGGGCCAGTTTATGTTCCGGCACAATGCCAAGCCCGACCTCATTCCCCACCAGCACGGTAGGGGCGCGGCGCTCGGCCAGAGCGGTGATGAGCGCGTGTGTGGCGTCTGGAATACTGCGTTCTTCCAGCAGGAGATTGGTCAGCCACAGGGTCAGGCAGTCCAGCAAGAGCGGGCGGTCGGCATGGGCACGCAGAACATCAGCCACCGCAAAGGGTTCTTCCACAGTCTGCCAGCCCTCTGCCCGACCGGCGCGATGGTGCGCGATCCGGTCCTGCATTTCCGTATCAAACGCGCGGCCTGTGGCCAGATAGATCCACGGGGCGGGCAGCGCTGTTATCAGGGCTTCCGCATGGCGGCTTTTGCCGGACCGCGCGCCGCCCAGAATAAGCGTTGTGGCGGGCAGGCCTGCGAAGTGTAGTGCGGAGGCGGCCTGCGTGGCCGTGACGGACGTGGGTTCAGACGTAGGCTGCCCGTCTGTTGGCGTGCCTGCCGGACTGGCCGGGTCTGCCTTGAGCGTAATGGGGGTCATGCGCAATCCGCTTTCTGCTGCCGTGTGCCTGTGGTGTTTATCACAGCATAGCTGGCGGGGTCATGCCTCGGTTTTTTTCTGGTGTTTCGCTGTGCTCGATATGTTCTGGCTATAAATCCTGAGCGTGGAGAGTGACAGGGAAGCCGAAGCTTCCCTGTCAGCACGCGGAGCCAGTTATCCGACCTGACGCAGTTCGGGACGGATAGAGTGATTCTTCATCAGATAGGGTCCGCTGGACACGACCTGAATGGAAAGAATACCCGGTTCGCTGCTAATATTTTCGCTTTGCAGCGGCAAAGTCGCATCGCCATCCGTCCAGCGGCATGTGGAAGATTCCAGCCCATGCCAACCTGACAGGGTGGACAGGGACAGATGAGCGGTCAGACTGACAGTCTGACGAGACGCAAACAGGGAAACATCTCCGACAAGAACGCCGAGATCACGGCGATCATCTACGAACGGTCCAATCGTGTCGCTTGGGCGGCTGGCCCGCGATACCAGACGAACTGTCGTGACATTCGCTGGAAGCATGAACATGACACGGTCATTCGCCTGCCGGAGCGGCCGGATGATCTGACCAAAGTTGGTAACCAGATGCATATCCGGATCGGTGCTCAGTTCAGGCTGGTGGGCAACGCCGCCAGCGCGCTCTGCAATGCGTGCATAAATCGGCTCGACAAAGGCACGCGACGTCTCAAGCGGCAGCGTTTTCGAACCACCAGCCTTCTCAGATGCATATCCGGATCGGTGCTCAGTTCAGGCTGGTGGGCAACGCCGCCAGCGCGCTCTGCAATGCGTGCATAAATCGGCTCGACAAAGGCACGCGACGTCTCAAGCGGCAGCGTTTTCGAACCACCAGCCTTCGAACCACCGAAGATCGCGGTTACGGTGTGATTGTCGAACTGGCTACGGTTCCCCGTGTCCAGATAGCTCTCGGTCAGTGCGTTTTCAGCCCAGACTGCTTCATGGCTCTCCAGCTCTACATGATAGTAGGTATAGCTGTTGATCGTGCGATCAATCAGGATCGATGCACCATTGACCAGCATACGGGCAGGAACCAGCTTGCCCTCGAAGACCATGCAGTGCTCCTGCGTCACCAGAAGATCACGGGACGGCACGCCATCGGCCAAGGCACCCTCGCGAATGCGAACCAGCCAGTTTTCTTCCGGCACAGGCTGGCTGGACACTGTAATGGAGCGATGACCCAGCCATTTGACGGGCATGGCTCCCTTTGGCGTCATGACCAGCGTGCCCGGCACGAGTGTTTCTACAGCGGCCTCACCATCAGGGGTTGTGATCGCGGTGCCTTCTGCAAAGCACGTCGTATAGATCAGTCCGCCCTTGCCGTCAGACGACAAGTTATAGCCGTAGTTATTCGCGCCTGGCACGTTTAGCGAGTATGTGCCACCGGTGGTGTAAAAGGTGATGCTGCTTGCCGTGGTGCTGACACTGGTAACACTGGCCTGCGGAATAGACGCGAGCTCGATCGTATCCGTGGGAGACCAGTTCAGAATGGTATTGGCAGGCATCGTCGTGCCACTGATAACCAGATGTGCACCGTCGCCAGACAAAGATATAGTGCCGCTACCTGCAGTACCATTCACAATGGCCGTGCCTCCTGACGAAACCGTCATAAGGGTGCCAATGCTTCCGCCGCTTGCAATACTTGCAGTGCCTCCGGACGATACGACTATATTAGTCGCAGTACCTCCATCGTTTACGACCACGTTTCCGCCAGCCAGAATTTGCCCGCCATCGATGACAGCCCCGGAGTTTACTACGTAGCTACCTCCGGAAGATACCGCATATACCGCTGCACTATTGTTAAATGTTACGCCACTTTCCAGCGTGATCGTGCCGCCGCTTCCATTGGACGCAAAGCTAATGGAGGATCCGCCAGATATCTTAATGACATCTACTGACCCACCATCTACTACCATGGATTGAACTAATCCATTATTAATAATAGCACTTCCGCCGGTTGCAATGGTGGTGTTAGAGCCCTTTTGGAAATTCACGGATGAGCGTTTCGGCGTAGCATGAGGCTTCCCATGGCGATGTGGATCATGGCCTCTGCGACGTCGATCCGCTGTTCGTAGTCCTTCACAAGGCGACGCCAGCGGATCATCCAACCGAAGGTCCGTTCCACAACCCACCGACGCGGCAGGATTTCAAACCCTTTTGCTGTCTCTGACCGCCGGATGATCTCGACTGTGAAGTCGAGAAA
>NZ_JACRVS010000035.1:0-18113 GCF_018811985.1 Acetobacter sp. P5B1
GTCCATGGCGGCAGATCGTTCGGCATCGCACGCCATGCAATGCCGTAACGGATCACATACCGAAGACCGTTGAACAACTCTCTCAGATTATGGTGTCGCTGGTCCGCATCTTCTTTCATCAAAAGGAGGTATGGAACAATCAGAGACCACTCTTCGTCACTGATATCAGACGGATACGGTTTGCGGGCAGTATTCATCCATCTGTTCTGGAACACTTACGCCAGAAAGTACATAACACCCTCTAGGCTGAAAAAAAAGCGGCATGCCCTGAGTGGACATACCGCAGATAGACGTCAAAAAACATTCAGGTGTTTATTCAACACCGATCATGACATCAGACGCCTTGATGAGTGCTGTCGCCTGCTGGCCAATTTTCAGGCCGAGATCTGCCACGGCTTCATTGGTGATGGATGCCATCATGACCGTCCCGCCCGGCAGTTCCAGACTGATATGAGAGGTTGTAGCTCCCGGCTGAATGGCGACAATTTTACCGGTAATCTGGTTACGTGCGCTAATTTTCATCAGATGATCCTCCTCAGGCTTCTATCTCTTTAGACTATAAGCGCTTGCCCATTCGTCGGGGAGGTGTCGCCAGTGAATGGCAGATACTCCTGATAAGACGCAGAGCGGGAGGTGTGAAAAATTTGTGTAAAAAGTGTTCACTCTTTACAATTTTCTTTAATTTAATCAGGGGATTATAAAGGCGGGTGGTGGAGCTAAGGGGAATCGAACCCCTGACCTCCTCATTGCGAACGAGGCGCTCTCCCATCTGAGCTATAGCCCCGCCTGTATAAGTCTGGGATCTAAAGGGCTTATCAAGACGGTGTCAAGCTGTATTGTATCGGCCTGAGGTCTGGTAAAGCCAGATCTTCCCCTTGTGTTGTGGAGAAGTGTTCTTGCTGTTTGTTCTTTTTTCAGTGTTGATGCGCTTGTTAGAGATTTATTGCTGGATCCTGATCCTGTCCTGCATTTTCATCAATCTCTGCCTGTTTGGTATTCTGGACAGCCGGAAACCGCTTGTCTGGAAAGTGGGTCTTTTCCTCAACCGGATGACAGAGCCTCTGCTGGAACCGGTGCGCCGTATTCTGCCCTCACTGGGGGGTGTGGATTTCAGCCCCATGGTTGTGTTGCTGGGCATCCAGTATGTGGTGCAGCCGCTGCTGGTCAGCCTTTTCAGAACCCTGATTTATCGCTGAGAAACCATACAGAAGGTTCGTGCCCTGAAAGCTGGAGCACGAACCCAACTGACTTTCTTATTTTAGTAAAAAATCAGGCAGCGACCTTGTCGGCATGCGCAGCTGCAACAAGTTCTGCGATTCCGACACCCATCTGTGAGATTACGGGGGGATATTCGTCGGGTTAAAAACGGAAGTGGTCAACAGCTTGCCGCTGTCTAAGCAGCGTTTCTGACGCCCCCACTTACAGTCATCAGTTTAATCCTCGTCTAAGAACGCATGTCCGTTTTCCAACGTAAACGGAATCTGAGATGCATTATTTTTGAGACAATCTTGCAAGGTAAAGATGGACTGAGGGTTATCGACACAGCCTGTACTGCTTATCCACAAGCTTACCCCCGCAGCCATCCGCAGAATCTGGGGATAAGTGCAAAAGCAGAAAAATAAGACAGCATAAAATGGAAAAAAGAGTGTGTTTTCAGGCCGGTAGGCACGGCAGAACGGATACACGCAAAAAAGGCCGGGAGCTCAAAGAGCATCAGCCTCATACAGCATACGCAATCTAAGACGGTTTAAACCGAAGCAGAAAAAGCGTTTAAATTTTTAGGAAAAAATGGTGCCCAAGACCGGGATCGAACCAGTGACACTGCGATTTTCAGTCGCATGCTCTACCAACTGAGCTACTTGGGCACCGCAGCCTTGCGGCGTGAGAGAGCATGTATCGCAGGAGGGGAGGGAGATCAAGTCACCTTTCATCATTTATCTCAGGTTTTTCAAGATTCTCTTCATCAGCCGGTGGGCCGGGAATGCGATACTGCCCGGAAAACCAGCGTCCGAGGTCAATATCGGCGCAGCGCTGGGAGCAGAAAGGGCGTGTGGCGGCCTGGGTTGGCGCGCCACAAACGGGGCAGGTGCTGTTTTTGCTCATGCGTGTGTCGTCCAGAAAAAATCAGGCAGGGCGGGGTCAAGCTGGAGGCGCAAAGGCTTACCGCGTTGAGAGATACAGTCTGCCAGAGCCTGCGGGTCCTGTTCCAGTGCGGTGATGAGGCCAAGGCCGCCCCGCAGGACGGTCGCTTCCATCTCCTGCGTCACAAGGTGGCGCAATACGGCCAGCGCCTGCCCATGCGGGGAGGAGAGGAGTTCTGGCAGAGACGGGTGAATCCGTGCCCGTACCAGTTCAACCAGCCCCAGCGCAGTAATGCCAAGGCAACGGGGGCGGAGCGGATCATCCTGCAGAGCCGCTTTTACAGGCTCCAGAAGCGCCTGCCGCTTGCGTGTGGCTAGTCCGGCAGGGTCAATCAGAATCGCACCAGAAAGGTTGCGCAGGCGAATCTGGCGCATCAGAGCGGGAAGAGCATCCCGGTTGGCGGCAAACTGTGCGGTTTGTTTGGGCCTGCCTGTTTTGGCCGGGGGTGCATCCATATCAATGGCCACCAGAGCAGGGGTTGGCGTAATGCTGGCCTGCATGCCACCGGGCAGGCTGATAAGCGGTTCTTCCAGCGCCGTGCAGGCGTGGGCAATCTCTTCCGGGAACGGCTGGAGTTCCTGCTGGCGGCGCGGGCGCAAAGCGACCGGAAGACAGGCTGCAGCAGCCGGGGAATCGACAACAATTGTGGCATCCGGCCACCTGGCGGCCAGACGGTCCAGCGGCGTGGGGCCTCGGCTGATCAGCCCCGGCTTAGCGGGCAGAGTCGCAGGGGCTTTTTCCGGTTTCAGCCGAACCCCTTTACCGCCCTGCGCAGCCCGCACCACACGCACGGTGAGGGTTTGCCCTTCCGTGAGGGTGTCCGAGCCCTTCTGGTCGGGCAGGAAGCCACTTGCGCCCCCTCCCAGATCCACAAAGGCCCCGCCCATGCCGGGTGCATGCGCGTTGATGCGACCCAGATAGACATCATCCACACCATCCGGTGCAGCAGGACGCCAGAGCGCGTAATCAAGCAGGGTTTCGTCTTGTGTAACGGCAATGCGCAGTTCGCCGGGATAGGTGGCGAGGCGCAGATACACGCTCACGCCAGCCAGTGGCCCGGCTGGCCACGCAACAACTGGGCCGTTTCAAACAGGGGCAGGCCAATAACGGCGGAGGCGCTGCCGGAAACAAAACGGATAAAAGCCGCAGCATGGCCCTGCAGCGCATAGCCGCCCGCCTTGCCTTGCCAGTCGCCCAGATCCAGCAGGCTTTCAATCTGATGAGAGGTCATGCGGGAGAACGTGACTGCCGTTTCTACAACCCGTTCGGCCCGGTGGCCTTCCGGCCAGCCAGCAGAGGGGATAACAGAAAGGGCGGTCAGCACCGTATGGCGACGGCCGGAAAGCTGTTTCAGGCAGGCGCGTGCAGTCTCACGGTTTTCTGCTTTGGGCAGAATGCGTCGGCCAAGGGCAACAACCGTGTCCGCTCCCAGCACCAGAGCAGGTTCGCTCAGGCTGGCAGCAACCACGTTCGCTTTTTCCATGGCCATGCGGCGCACGTAGGGGCGCGGCAGTTCTGTCCGGGCTGGGGTTTCATCAATATCAGCCGGGAGAACGCGGTCTGGCACCAGCCCGACCTGACGCAAAAGGTCAAGCCTGCGGGGCGATGCGGACGCCAGCACAAAGTGAGGGCGGCCTCCGTTCTCCGTGCCATCCGGCCCGGATACAGCCATCGTCTTACTTGAAGCGGAAGGTAATACGACCTTTGGACAGGTCATACGGTGTCATTTCGACATTCACCCGATCACCAGCCAGAACACGAATACGGTTCTTGCGCATTTTGCCGCTGGTATGGGCCAGAATCATATGTTCGTTGTCGAGTTTCACCCGGAACATCGCGTTGGGCAGCAGTTCTGTAACCGTGCCGCTGAATTCAATCATGTCTTCTTTAGACATGGCGTCCTTCGTTCATTTTTAAGCCTCGTTATGGTTGGATGTGCAGATATGGGTGAGGGAGCCGGTTCGGTCAAGCGTTAGGCGTGGTTTGGTCTAACGCATCAAGCCGGGCAGAGATGCTCAGCGCATGCGCTTCCAGCCCTTCGGCCTGTGCCAGAGCGACCCCTGCCGGGCCAATACGGCGCAGGGCGTCCGGGCCACCGGCCAGGAAGGTTGTCCGTTTCATAAAGTCAAAAACAGACAGGCCGGACGCAAAGCGGGCGGTGCGGGAGGTCGGCAGCACATGGTTCGGGCCACCCACGTAATCGCCCACAGCTTCCGGGCAGAACCGGCCAAGGAAAACCGCGCCAGCGTGCCGGACCTTGGCAAACAGGGCTTCCGGATCATCCACCATCAGTTCCAGATGTTCCGGCGCCAGACGGTTGGCCAGAGCCACGGCTTCGTCCAGATCCTTGACGACCAGAACCGCGCCGTTCCGCTCCCAGCTGGCACCCGCAATAGCGGTGCGGGTCAGCGTCTTCAGCTCGGTTGTGACGGCTTCTGTTACTTTGTCGGCAAAGGCTGCATCCGGTGTGATGAGCGTCGCCTGAGCGAGTTCATCGTGCTCGGCCTGCGCCAGCAGATCCAGCGCAATCAGGCGTGGGTCTGTGGCCGAATCGGCAATTACCACCACGTCAGACGGACCTGCAATGCTGTCGATGCCTACATGACCAAACACCTGCCGCTTGGCTTCCGCCACAAAGGCGTTACCAGGGCCGACAATACGGTCCACGGGACGAATGGTCTGGGTGCCGAACGCCATGGCGCCCACAGCCTGTGCGCCGCCAATCCGGTAAATTTCTGTCACGCCAGCCCGATGCGCTGCGGCCAGCACCAGCGGGTTAATCACGCCGTCCGGTGTCGGTACGCACATGGCCAGTCGCTGCACACCTGCCACACGTGCCGGAATGGCGTTCATCAGCACGGAGGAAGGGTAGGCCGCTTTCCCGCCGGGAACGTACAGCCCGACCGCATCCAGCGCGATCCAGCGCATGCCCAGCGTCATGCCGACATCATCCGTATAACGGACATTCGATGGCATCTGGGCTTTGTGGAAGGATTCAATGCGCGTAGCGGCAACATCCAGAGCCGCCATCAGCTCCGGGCTGACCTGTGTGCAGGCTTTGGCAATTTCATCTGCCGTAAAGGCCAGTTGGGCCGGGGTAAGCGGCAGGCGGTCAAATTTTTCGGTCAGCGCACACAGGGTGGCGTCTCCATCCCGGCACACAGAGGCCAGAATCTCCGCAACCGGTTTATGAACTTCCTGCCCCTGTTCTTCACGGGCAGTCAGAAGCGAGGCGAAATCTGCCTCAAAACCGGGGTCGCGTGTGTCTAGCCGTTTCATGAAGACTGCTCTGCCTTGATCTTTTGTGCGGCGGAAGGAGCGGCTTCCATCGCGCTGCGAAAGCCGTTGATAATCGCACTGATTTCTTCCGGACGGGTTTTCAGGGCCGTACGGTTTACAATCAGCCGACTGGTGATGTGCGTAATGGTTTCCACTTCCCGCAGTCCGTTGGCGCGCAGGGTAGAGCCGGTATCCACCAGATCCACAATCAGGCGGGACAGGCCTAGCATCGGGGCCAGTTCCATCGCGCCATGCAAATGCACGATATTGGCGTTAATACCGCGCGCTGCAAAAAAGCGACGGGTTATGGCGGGGTATTTGGTCGCAACACGGACCTCAGACCACCGCGCCCATTCCTGCGGGTCATGCGGCAGGCTGGCAGGCTGCGCAACGGAGACGCGGCAGCCACCAATGCCCAGATCCAGCGGGGCATAAATTTCGGGGTAGTCAAATTCCATCAGCACGTCTGCGCCGCAGATGCCCACATGCGCGCCACCGGATGCCACAAAGGTGGCCACATCGAACGAGCGGACGCGCACAACATCCAGATTGGGGTTCTGGGTCGGGAAGCGCAGTTTGCGGCTGTCATCACCCAGACAATCGGGGGAGGGGGCCATGCCTGCTTTATCAAGAAGCGGCGTGACGGCTTTCAGGATTCGCCCTTTAGGCAGAGCCAGAACCAGAGGGCCCCGGTCCTGCGCTCCGGAAGAACGCTCGGGCTGAAGATCTGGCTGGGGCACGGTCATGAAAACTCCGGTGGGGCGGGCAGGTCTGTTTTAAGAAGGCCTTACCTACCATACGTGGCCGGGGGCCAAAAGAGGCAGGAAGCAGTTAGGGGGCAGGTGCGAACACCTGCCCCCCATCCTCAGTCCTGCTTTAGCGACGCCACCACCCCGTGCGGCGCTTGGGTGCAGGCTTCTCGTCATCAATAACAATCGGCTGCACGATGGACGCATCCGGTGCGTCTTCTTTCGCAGGCGCTTTGTCAGTACTGGCGTCCTGGGCTTCAGCCGGGGCGCTTTTGCTAGTCGCAGCCGTGCTCTTGGCTGCGGCCCGACGGCGGCGCGGTGCAGGTTTTTCTGCAGCGGGTTCCGCTGTTTCATCCTGCGGTGCGGCGGTTGAAGCCTCGTCCGTTGCCGTCGCAGTTTTCCGGCGCGTGGTTGCGCGGCGGCGTGTGCGGGGCTTGGGCTCTTCTTCCGGCGCTGCATCGGCTGCCGGTGCGGCAGGAGCATCTGCGTCCTGAGCGGGCGCTTCAACCTCAGTCGTAGCCTCAGCCTTTTTCCGCGTGGCACGGCGGCGGCGCGGTTTCGGGGCTTCTTCTTCCACAACCGGGGCTTCAGCAGCAGGAGCAGTTTCCGTCACGGCTTCTACCGCAGCAGGAGCAGCCTGCTCAGCGTCGGTCACAACCGGAGCTTCTTCCGCTACAGGAGCAGCTTTGCGGCGGCGTCCCGGGCGCTTGCGGGCCGGTTTGGCTTCAGCGGTCGGCGCTTCGTCAGCCGGAGCTTCAACTTCTTTCGGCTCTTCGGCCGCAGCCGGTGCTGCCACCGGAGCGGCCCTGGCAGGTTCCGGCTTTGCTGCTGCTTTGGAGGCCTTCGCCTTTTCTGCTTCAGCGGCTTCCATGGTGGAATTTTCGATCAGATCGAAAATATCCAGACTGCCACCAAACGGGTTTGCCGGGGTCGGGCCCTGCCATGTCGGGCGGCGCGGCTGCGGAGCTGGACCTTCCTCAATAGCAACCCGGATTTCCGGTGTTTCCGTTTCGGTCGACCGCACGCGGGAATGGCGGGTGCGGCGGCGACCGGGGATCAGATTGCCTTCAGCCTCAGCGGGTGCTGCGGCAGCAGCCTGCTCTTCAGCTACCGGAGTCTGAGTCGTTGCTGCGGTCTGGTCTGATGTCGTCCCGTTCTCTTCGCGGTTCCCGTTACCACGACGGCGACGGCGACGGCGACGGCGGCGCGGTTCGTCTTCCCCCGTGCCAGTTTCAGCGGCTGCAGCCGGAACTTCGGCGCGTGGTGTCGTGTCCTGTTCCACAACCGGCGTTGCGTCTTCCGGGGTGACATCCACTACGGCGTTTTCAACCGGCGGCAGCGGCGCATGGTTGCGGTTCGCTTTGGGCGGCTGGCGGCGTTCAATGCGAATTTCCGGCACAGGCAGCGTGGCGTCGGCTTCAAACAGAATTTCCATCTGATGCCGCTGCTCGATTTCAGCCAGCCAGTCGCGCTTGTTGTTAAGCACATAGAACGCAATTTCTGCGGCAACATGCACGGTAATGGCGGAAGCACGACGGCGTGCGCCTTCTTCTTCCACGGCACGCAGCACATGCAGCGCAGAGCTTTCAATGCCACGGACCATGCCAGTGCCCTGACAGTGCGGGCAGGGCGTAAACGCAGCTTCCGCCACGGAAGGCCGCAGCCGCTGGCGCGACATTTCCAGCAGACCGAAGTGTGAGATCGAACCCATCTGGATGCGTGCACGGTCATGGCGCAGCGCATCTTTCAGGCGGCGTTCAATCGCGCTGTTGTGGCGGCGGGATTCCATGTCAATGAAGTCAATGACAATCAATCCGGCCAGATCGCGCAGCCTGAGCTGGCGGGCCACTTCATCCGCTGCTTCCTGATTGGTGCGGAAGGCGGTTTCTTCAATATTGCGCTGACTGGTCGCTTTGCCGGAGTTCACGTCAATGGCGACCAGAGCTTCGGTCTGGTTGATAACCAGATAGCCACCGGAGCGCAGAGACACGACCGGGGAGAGCATGGCGTCCAGATGCCCTTCCACGTGGTAATGTGTGAAGAGCGGCTGGCTTTCCTTGTTCCACAGCCGGACTTTTTCTGCGTGCTGCGGCATGAGCATCCGCATGAAGTCGCGCGCAGCTTTCCAGCCATGCTCGCCATCCACCAGAATTTCACTGACTTCACGCGTGTACACATCGCGGATGGCGCGTTTGACGAGGCTTGCTTCCTCGTAAATCAGCGCCGGTGCGACGGACTGCATCGTCAGATCCCGGATATCGTCCCACAGATGGAGCAGATATTCGCAGTCTCGTGTAATTTCCGGCCCCGGACGCTGCGCGCCAGCGGTACGGACAATCATGGCCATGCCACGCGGCAGGTTGAGGCCGGAGATGATGTCGCGCAGGCGGCGGCGGTCAGGCACAGACGTAATCTTGCGGGAGACGCCACCACCACGCAGAGCGTTGGGCATCAGCACACAGTAACGACCGGCGAGGGAGACGTAGGTCGTCAGGGCTGCGCCCTTGTTGCCACGTTCTTCCTTAACAACCTGCACCAGCAGAACCTGCCGGCGGCGGATGACTTCCTGAATGCGGTAGTTGCGCAGGAAGCGGGCAATACGCTTCTGGATGAGCGCTTCCTCACCCGTGTCAGTTTCACCACCAACATAGTCAGGCGTATCATTCCGGCGGGAGGGGCGACGGCCTTCGTCTTCGCTGGTGGACTCGTCAGCATCAGAGCTGGCGTCTTCATCATCAGCGGCGGAAGCCTGCGCGTCGGTCTCGTCTTCGTCGGACTCGGATTCGCCAGCGTCAATCAGGTTTTCTTCTTCAGCCTGCAGGGCGAGAAGTTTTTCCCGGTCAGCAACCGGAATCTGGTAGTAGTCAGGGTGGATTTCGCTGAAGGCCAGAAACCCGTGGCGGTTGCCGCCATATTCAACAAAAGCTGCCTGAAGGCTGGGCTCTACGCGAACAACGCGGGCAAGATAGATGTTCCCTTTGAGCTGCTTTTTGGAGGCAGCTTCAACATCGTAATCTTCAAGTCTGTTTCCATCCATAACGACAACGCGCGTTTCTTCCGCGTGCGTCGTATCGATCAGCATACGCTTTGACATAAAAAGAAAAACTCCGGCGTGCCGGTGGCCGGCCTATCCGGTGGAGCCGTCTGAACGGCTGGACACGGGAGGGGGACGCTTCCGACAGGCATAGGTCTGTACGTGTGAGAAAATGAGAGGCGGATGTCAGGCCAGGCGCTGAGGTGACAGCAGAGGCGCGGAAACAGGATGCTGTCTCCGGTCTGGTCATGCACTCCAAGATCGTGGCCCTGACGATAGTCATGTATCCTTCAACCAATGTTTCCTGCTCCCATCTGCGCTGGGCGGCGGTTAAACGCTAGCCGCGCCTTTAAACCCTAAAGGAGCGGAAACAGGATGCATGACGGGCAATCCTGCCTTGAGCCATGCTTGCCGACCATGACCTAAACGGCAACAAACCGCAAGCCATTCAGCAAGACTGTTTTGCATCTCTCTGGCCTTGACACGGTTTCGACATTATCTGTGTGCAGGATCGCCCCAATTAGAGAAGTGTGAGCCTCGTCATGACGTCAGAATCCGAAAAAACACCCGGTTTTTTTCTGATGGCCGAGCGGTCCTCCCGCACTGCCGGTATCGATGCTCCACATTCCCCACAAAATTCCCTCAACCGCCGCGGGCTTCTGATAACCGGGGCCGGACTGCTGACCACTGGCCTGCTCAGCACGCAGGCGCAGGCCGCAGGTACGACGCGCCATGCAACCGGGCAGACACTTCACGCACCTGCCATTGTCGGCAAAGCCCGGTCTGCGTTGCCGCTGGTCATGCTGGACCCGGGCCATGGTGGGAAAGATCCCGGTGCCATTGGCTATACCGGGACGTATGAAAAACATGTGGCAGAAGCGGCGGCCACAGAATTGCGTCAGCAGCTTCTGGCTACCGGCCGTTATCGCGTAGCCATGACGCGCACCACTGATCATTTTGTGCCGCTGGACGGGCGTGTGGAACTGGCGCAGGAGCATGGGGCGTCTCTCTTTATCTCCATGCATGCAGATGCTCTGCACAATGCCGGAGTGCGAGGGGCGAGTGTTTATACCCATTCGCACGGAGCGTCGGATAGCCAGACAGCGGATCTTGCAAAAACAGAAAATAGTGCAGACCGATATGGCGGTCCTCTGGTGCAGGGGACATCGCCGGAAGTACAGCAGATTCTGGCCAGTCTGGTAACGGAAGAAGCCCGGCGGGGCTCTGCTCATATGGCCAGCGCTGTCGTGGCGTCTTTTCAGTCTCGCATTAATTTGTTGTCGCATCCGCATCGGCACGCCGCGTTTGCGGTGCTGAAATCGGCACAGATTCCGTCAGTTCTGGTGGAAATGGGCTTTATGTCAAACCGGCTGGATGAAGCCGCTCTGAGGCAGGCCGGGCACCGTGCCATGGTGGCGGGGGCGATGTGTACCGCCGTTAATCGCTATTTCGCCTCGGCTGGTGTCGGGTTGGCAGGGTAAAGCAGACGCTCTGGTTGGGTTGTTTGTTACCAAGTGTAAACAGACTGGCCGAACGCCACACTTCCTGATATTCAGGCTATATTATAACATAGTCTGACAGGATGATGTCTCGTGCGGAAAAAACAGACAGGTTTGAAGCTGGCAGGGTTGCTGGCCACGGTTTCTGTGCTGGCAGCGGGTGCTGGTGTAGCCGTTCAGCCGATTGCTTTGGCAGAAGATACGCATCAGGCGGCTGATGCCGCAAAACAGAAAGTCAGCGTAGAAGATTTTCTGGGCAAACCGCAAAGCGTGACCTCCAGCGGGTCCGTTACCGTGCATGGGGCGCATATTGATTATGAAGCCGTGTCCGGCACCCTGATTGTCCATAAAGGTGGTTGGGATGATTCCGAACTTCCTGATGCAGACAAGGACAAAGACAAGAAGCAGCCGGATGCCGCAGCGTCCATGTATTACGTGGCCTATTTCAAGAAGGGTGTACGTCCGGAAAACCGGCCCATCACGTTTGTTTATAATGGTGGCCCAGGGTCCTCCAGCGTATGGCTGCATATGGGCGCCTTTGGCCCGAAACGTGTGGTGACTGCGGACGATACCCATACGCCTGCAGCGCCCTACGCCATTGTAAATAATAATGACAGCCTGCTGGATGTGTCCGATCTGGTGTTTATCGATGCCCCTGGCACCGGTTACGGCCGTCTGATCGGCAAGGATAAGGAAAAGGCGTTCTGGGGCACGGACCCGGATGCCGGAGCCTTTACCGACTTCATCGCCCAGTTCCTCTCTCGTTTCGGGCGTTACAATTCTCCCAAATATCTGTTTGGGGAAAGCTACGGCACAACGCGGTCCGCGATTGTGGCCAACAAGCTGGCTGACGATAAAGGCATTGATCTGAACGGCGTGATTCTGCTTTCGCAGATCATGAATTACGACAATGACATTGATGGGGTCGCCATGAACCCGTCAATCGATCAGCCTTATGTGCTGGCCCTGCCGAGCTACGCCGCAACGGCGTGGTATCACAAGCGTCTGCCTGCCGAGCATCCGGACCTCAAGGCGTTTCTGAAAGAAGTCGAGCATTTTGCACTGACCGACTACACAGCGGCTCTGCAGGAAGGCAACGCCATTTCTGACGCGCAGCGTGATGCGACAGCCCAGAAGCTGCATGATTATACGGGCCTGCCGGTAGATTACATTAAAAAGGCCGACCTGCGGATTAACGGCGGCGAGTTTGAAAAAACCCTTCAGGGCGATAAGGATCTGGATACAGGCCGTCTGGATAGCCGCTTTTCTGGTCCGACCATGGATAAGCTGTCCCAGTTCTCCTATTACGATCCGCAGTCTTCGGCCATGTCCTCCGCCTATATTGCAGCCTTTAATGATTATGCCCGCAATACGCTGCACTATGGCAATTCCCCCGCCTTTGGCGATGGGTATCAGGAATACAAATTCTTTTCTGATGCCATCATGAAATGGGATTTCTCACACAAGCAGCCCAATACGGATTTCCCGATCCACGGTGCGGTTAATGTAATGCCGGATCTGGCTTCTGCTATGAAGCATAATCCTGCTCTGAAAGTGATGCTCAATCAGGGTTATTATGATCTCGGCACACCGTATTTCGAGGGTATTTATGAAATGAAGCATCTGCCCATTTCCCGTGATCTGAGCAATAACATTCAGATTGTGCAGTATGAATCCGGGCACATGGTCTATGCGAATGAGAAATCTCTGACGCAGCTGCATGATAACGTGGCAAAGTTCATCACACAGACGCACGGTGCTCCGGCTCCGGCAACAAAATAACGAGAAAACGTGCGGCTGGGCGCAGGAAAACCCCTGTGCCCGGCTCAGGTTTTACAGTGGGGTCTCGCTCACCCGGGCAAGGCCCCGTTTCTGTTTCAGCACTGCCATCAGCACGCTGGTGCCAAGTCCTGCGGCAGAGCCGAGGCCCAGCCAGTAAAAAATGCCAAGAGCCGGGTCCTGAAACAGGCAGAGGGTCAGTGCGAGGCAGGGCGCTAATCCCCGGACAATCTGGTTAACAGACACGGCGCCAGCCTGCCGGGGGAAAGAACTGCGTGTTCGGGGCTGCAAACATTCATGGCACCAGAAGGCAGCGCTCCACAGCGCCAGCACAAGCAGGAAAGTCATGCAGCAGGTTCCCGTAATTTCAACAATGCACAGAGCGCGATCAGGCCCGTGAGAAATGCCAGCGCATCCGCTGTCATGAAGACGCTTGCGCCCTGTGCCCATGCGTGCGAGCGCGAGACCAGATCCAATAATGGAAGTCCGCATCCGGCTCCCGCCAGAACCCCGAGTTGCTGACGCCAGCCGGAGGCAGCATGGCGCGTTAAAGAGACAAGGAGTGCATGCGCAGCGCACAGGCCCCACACAAGAAAGAAGAGATTAATTTCCATCATCGCACGGCCAGAAAATACAGCCGGAAGGCAACGATTGGCCCAGAAAATCCCAAGGATTGCAGTAGGAAAACCTACAACTGTCGTCATGGTCAGGGCTTCAGCTATCCGGAAGAAAAACTGTTCACCCGATGAGCGGCGACGTTTCATGAGAAACACGACTAACCCGCTTGCTGCCAGAGTGGTCGCCGCCAGCCCGGAGAGGAAGTACAGCCAGCGCAAAGGGAGGGGCGCATAACGGGCATAATGCAGCCCGCGCACAAGCTGCATGGTCGCAACAGCCGGCGGGCTTTGTGTGACAGAGCGAAGGGAGTGTCCGTCTTTCCGGCTGAAATCCACATGATCTCTGGTCAGAAACGGGCCAAATGCATCGCTTTTGAAAATGCGCACTTCGTCCGGCGTAAACAGAATGAGATTACCGTCAGGGCTTCGCAAAACATCCCGCGCCTGTGCAATTAAAGGAGCAAGGGGTGGCGGCAACGGGCCAGCCTGTAACACACGTCCTTTGGGGGCGGTCTTTTCTTTTTTGTGCGGGGTTGCCGTGTGAGAGGGGAAAAAGGACTCGGCAGGAAGCAATGCTCGTGCGTGGATGGCGGTGCCGGTATAGCCCATGAAAGCAATAAACGGCAGGAACAGAACCCCCATGATCAGGTGAGCATCCACCCAGGCGCGCGGACGTGCTCCAAACGGGCGGAACAGGATAAGGTCCGGCCAAAGCGCCTTGATGTGGATGACAAGCCCGGAGCCAATGGCCACCAACAGGCAAAGCCCCAGAAAGGTGACGATCTGCACACCGGGCTGATTGCCGCCGCGCAGTGAGAAATGGAAATTATAGAAAAACTGGCCGCCAGCCGTCTCGCGGGCAGGGAAGACGGCTCCGGTTGTTGAATCCAGCGCAGTGCCGACAAACTCATACCCATCATAATGCAAAACCCGCAGAACGGGGTCACGCTGCGAGGGGAGAGTGAGGAACGCGGAAAGTCCTTTCTCCTCTTCAGCCTGGACAGCCTGCGCGGCGGCCTGCAAAGCGGCAGGTGTGAGGGATGTTCCCTGCGTCAGCGGGACTTCAGGCTGCATCCACTGGGTGATTTCCGTATCGAAGACGGCCAGCGTACCAGACGCGAAAATACAGGCCAGCAGCAGCCCTGCCAGAAAGCCAACCCAGCTATGGAGCCACCCCATATGCACCCGCAGTGTTTCACGCATGGGTCGTCTTTCTCATCAGAACGGAAGAATACCGGCAAGGATGGCTGAGCCACAGGCGACAAGGCCAAGGATCAGCCCCCACCAATGGCGGCGTCCGGCAAAGCCAACCAGCACAAGAACAGGGAAAAGAGCAGCGATCACCATGCCGCCCAGATCCGTTTTCAGCCGCATGTCTTCAAACGGGAGGCGCTGAGCATCCAGCATGGCCAGATGGGCTGTCAGAAAGGAGAGCGCGCAGACAACAGCCAGCAAACCAAGACGCCGGAGAACCGCCTGACGCTTCTGGTTTTTCCTGGTGTCAGGCTGGGCGGAAGACGCCGTCATGCCCTGGCTTTTGGTGCGACTCATTCTCATGTTGCTAAGTAGTCAGGAGACGGCTGTAAACCCCGGACATAGGAGGAAATTATAAAATAATATTGCGAATGTCTCTTAATTGCGCTTATGGAGGCGCGGTCGGTCTCTAATTTTGGATTAATCATGATGATGCGTGGTCGCCTGCCGGTCCTTCGTTCACTACACAGAGTAGGGCGGGTTGCGTTCTTGCTGGCAACAGTTGCGGTCTTCAATGATGCTGCTTTTGCCGCACAACAGGAGGCAACCGCACCGCAGAAAACGGTAACGGATAAGGCTGCGCCCGTTAAGAAAGTCCAACAAACGGAGACGCCGACAACAGAGGCCCAGAAAGATGAAAACCTTCTGGTCACGGCCCGACGTCGCAACCAGATGGAAGTCATCAGCGGTGGTCAGCTTGGGGCATTGGGCACCAAGAAGGGGCTGGATGTGCCGTTTAACATCCGGAGCTATACGTCCAGTCTGATTCTCAACCAGCAGTCTCAGACACTGGGCGAGGTGCTGGAGAATGACCCCTCAGTGCGCACCACATACGGCTATGGCAATTTCTCGGAAATTTTCGTCATCCGTGGTTTCCCTGTGTATGGGGACGACGTCGCCATTAATGGTCTGTACGGCATCACGCCCCGGCAGCTTCTCTCCCCTCAGCTTTATGATCAGGTTCAGGTGCTCAACGGCGCCAGCGCGTTCCTGAACGGGGCTGCTCCCAGCGGGACGGCCATCGGGGGGAACATCAACCTGATGTTCAAACATGCCCAGAATACGCCGATTACCCGTCTGACGGGTGATTATGCCAGTCAGGGTGTTGGCGGCGGCAGTCTTGATGTGGGACGACGTTTTGGGCAGGACAAAGCGTATGGGCTGCGGTTGAATGTTGCGGGTCTGGATGGTCAGACGTCTATTGATCATGAACGTCGCCACTCTGTTGCCTTGGGCGCGGATTTTGACTGGCATGATGACAAAACACGCATTTCTCTGGACATGAATTACCAGAATCAGGGTGTGAATGGCGGGCGTCCGGGGGTATTCCTCGGTACGGATATAACGGGTGTGCCGCGTGTGCCCAATGCTTCTCATAATTACGGTCAGCGCTGGACGTATAATGATCTGAATTACATTTTCGGCATGCTTAATATTGAGCATGATTTGTCAAAACATGTTACACTCTATGGTGCTTTTGGTGGTCTTGGGAGTGACGAGAAGGGCAATTACTCCACCCTGACGGTGAATAATTCCCAGACTGGTGCCGCCACAGCCGGGGCTATGTATGTGCCCTATGCGCAGACAAATGAAAGCACACGCGGCGGTGTGCGCGCCCATTTTGACACCGGGCCAGTCAAACATGAAATCAATGCCGGTGGATCCGCCTTGTGGGAAGAAAGCCGCACGGCGTATTCCATGGCGCTCAGTTCCTTCGATACGAACCTCTATAATACGGCGGCAGTTCCGGCCCCGACAGAAAACTGGACAGGTGGCAATCTGGACAACCCGCTGCCAACCAGCCGAACGCAGCTCTATAGTTTGTTCTTTTCAGACACAATGTCCTTCTGGAAGGGGCGCGTCGCGCTGACTGCCGGCTTCCGTTACCAGAATATGCTGATCAACGGATACGACGCTTATACGGATGGATCCCGTACGTCGCATTATAGTGAGGATGCCATCACGCCGGTTGTCGGTCTTGTGGTGCATCCAACTCGACGCACGTCTATTTACTTTAATCGAATTGAAGGGCTATCGCAGGGGCTGACGGCGAGTGGCACCAATCTGGTTAATCTCGGGCAGATTTTTCCACCTTTCAAAAGTGTGCAGTATGAAATCGGGGCTAAATACGATACCGGACGTTTTACGACCACACTCGCATTTTATCAGATATCTCAGCCCAATTCCTATACGGAACCGTACGGCAATAACGGCTCTTTCATCTTCCGGGAAAATGGGTTGCAGCGGAACCGGGGCGCGGAGTTGAGTGTGAATGGACAGATCCTTCCCGGTCTGCGCTTTAACGGAGGTGCCACGCTGATTGATGCGGACTTGCGGCGCACTGCGCAGGGTCTGGATAATGGTCATACCGCTATTGGGATTCCTAATTATACCATCAACGGAAATCTGGAGTACGACCTGCCGTTCCTGCGTGGCGCAACGCTGGTCGGCCGGGTGGAAAATACCGGCAAACAGTGGGTGAACACTGCCAACACGGCGCATCTGCCAGTCTGGACACGGTTTGATCTGGGGGCCCGCTACACGTTTGCGGTTGCACACAAACCTCTGACTTTGCGGTTTGGCGTCGATAATATTGCCAACACACGTTACTGGGCCTCAGCTTTTAATGGCTACTTGCTGCAGGGACTGCCTAGAACCTTCAAGTTCTCATTCACCACAGATCTGTAATTGCCTGCCCGCGTGGTCATGCCTAAGTCTGGATAACATCGGGGCTAAAGAGCATTCCTCTTTGAACCCGGTTTTACAAAGCCACCCTTTTGGGTGGCTTTTCTTTTTTCCGGACAAAACAATGCAAGACGCACAATCTACAAGTGGCAACACTTCGTCGGGCTTGCTGGCAACTGCGGACCAGTTGCCGACAGGAACGTATTTCATCGACCAGAGCGGCGCTGTACTAATGGCCGATACGGTTGGCACGCTGCCTGCAGATGTCACTCTTAACGGGGGCGTCTATATGGCTGGTTCGGCCACGCTGCCTACCGGTCTGTCAGTTAATCCCGCAACGGGCATGATCCTGACAGACGGCACCACCTATTACCCCAATACAATCAATAATGTCGGCGTTCTCTGCGCCGCTTCGGAGTGATTTTTCATGACCTATGGCGCACCCACGAATCTTGATCTTTCTGCCTGCACCGTATCTCCAGATGGAGGAAAGACCTCTCAGACACTTGCTGAACTGAATGGTGCTGTCGGGCAAAATATAGCTGCACTCGCAACAGTTAATCAGAACGTCAGCACCTTATCGACTACGGTTCAGACGGCCTCATCGGATGCCTCTGCGGCCAAAGCTGCAGCGACGACAGCAACGACGACAGCATCATCTGCATCTGTGGCGGCATCTGCTGCACAGACCACGGCGAATGCTGCTATTCCCAAATCGCTTTTGCAGGCCGCTGCGGGTGTGCCGCAGTATAACTCGTCGGGTAATACGCTGTTTGTTAACCCGAACAACAATAACGGCACAGCGCAGATCGCATTGGGCTCCCCATCTAGAGGGTGTTATGTACTTTCTGGCGTAAGTGTTCCAGAACAGATGGATGAATACTGCCCGCAAACCGTATCCGTCTGATATCAGTGACGAAGAGTGGTCTCTGATTGTTCCATACCTCCTTTTGATGAAAGAAGATGCGGACCAGCGACACCATAATCTGAGAGAGTTGTTCAACGGTCTTCGGTATGTGATCCGTTACGGCATTGCATGGCGTGCGATGCCGAACGATCTGCCGCCATGGACTGC
>NZ_JACRVS010000036.1:0-17469 GCF_018811985.1 Acetobacter sp. P5B1
GTCAGACGCCTTTCGTGAACGGATATGGGACATGGGAGCCCGACCGGCCATTCCCGCGAAACGACGCGATGCGCCGGTCGCCTGTCCCAAATGGGCCTATCGATGCCGACATCTTGTGGAGAACCTCTGGGCTCGTCTCAAGGAATGGCGCGCTGTCGCAACCAGATACGAAAAAACAGCAACCTCGTTCCTCGCGGTCATCCACATCGCTGCCGCCGCAGACTGGATCAAGTGCTAACAGGCCCTAAACATCTGGAATTAAAAAATTCTCTAGGCTCAGGACTCATTCTTTGAGGTAGAAGATGAAGCTTGCTGCGATGTGGATAGCGGACATGAAAGTGTGTGCGCAGCGGTCATATCGTGTTGCCACCCGCCGCCAGTCTTTGAGCTTTGCGAACATGTTTTCGATGAGGTGGCGCTTTTTATATAGATGCCAGTTGTAAAGTGGCTTTGATTTCCGGTTCTTCTTCGGCGGAATACAAGCGGTGATCTTCCGTTCTGCGAGAGACTGCCTGATTTTATTACTGTCGTATCCCCGGTCCCCGATGACCTCTTCTGTCTCATCGGGAAGGTCTGTCAGAAGTACATCTGCTCCCTTGAAGTCACTAACCTGACCGGCCGTCAGATGAAGACGGACAGGACGGCCTTCGCTATCACAGACGGCATGAAGCTTCGAGTTCAGGCCGCCTTTTGTGCGTCCGATATGGCGGGGAAAAGACCCTTTTTGAGCAGGGACGCTGCCGTTCTATGCGCTTTGAGATGTGTTGCATCGATCATCAAACGCTTCGAACGGCCAGCCTTTTCCGTCAGGGCCACAAAGATCCGGTCGAAGACACCCAGGCGGCTCCACCGGATGAAGCGATTGTATAAGGTCTTGTGCGGACCATACGCTTTCGGAGCGTCTTTCCACTGAAGACCGTTGCGGATCACGTAAACGATCCCGCTCAGGACGCGTCGGTCGTCCACACGCGGAACTCCATGCGCCAGAGGAAAAAATGGACTGATCCGTTCCATCTGCCTCTCCGAAATCAAAAACAACTCACTCACAGCCTCACCTCCATTGGTAAGCCTGTGAATCACAACGTCTCGCTCAGTTCAATAAATTAATAGGTCCTGAGCCTAGTGAAGTTCGCGGAAGGTCTCGCTAAAATAGATGTCCAGAATCAGATCGTCTTCGTATTCGACAATGACGCTGAGGGTCTCGACGCCCATCAGCGTCTGTCTACACTCCCCTTGTCTGCGAATATGCGTGGAATCATGCTGCCTGAGCTCGAAGAGTTCCGCTTTTTTCCAGCGGAAGGTCCTGAGGGCCTCCACACCTCGAACATTAATCGCCGCGCTGCGACAATCGAGTGCTATCTCGATCTCAACGTCGGCGGTTACCCGCCGGCTAAAGTGCTGTGGACCAACTACAAGAAGAGCCTTGGCACGTATCAAGGGGCGCTGGATTACAAGGAATCCTATAGCAAGGAATTCTTAAAGGAATCGGCCACGACGTTGGCTCAAGGTAAATACGATACGCGCAAGATCGAGTCGGTTCTCGATTTGCTCATCGCCGAATGCAAAGCAATCGCTCTCGATCAGTGGGACCCGGCGAGCATCGAGTTGAAACACCCCTTCTGATGGTTGAAAAAAGACCTTCCGCCGACCGATCGATGCACCGTTGAAACTGTTGGTTCAAATGGTATTTTTCATGGTATCACCTGATGTTCTTTATGTAAAAAATTGAAAAAAATACTTTTATTATAATCTATGATTGAGTTGGAATTGTATTTGCGATTATTTCGTGGTCTTGGATGTCCGGTTTTTCAAGTTTCTATCCGAAACCGGACCTTCCGCTATCCCCCCTGAACTGCCTGTCTGCTCATAATATCAAACCAGACAGGCGGCAGTCGCCTTCATGTCGGTCGTTTGGACCACAAGGTTGTTTGCCAAATAGCGGACATCAGCGCTTCAAAGCCTCGTTGCAGAGATTGTCTGGATCTCACTGATTGTACCTCTTGAATGATCCCAAGACACAGACGGGCAACCCATGGACGTTGCGATGAAAATTTCAGCGATACGGAATTGTGATCGGATCATATGACAAGCACACCCTTATACCAACGGAGTTCTCCTGTGACTCATCTGTGATGTGACACGCACCGTCCTTTCTGATTCTCTTTATTGAGGAGGATCGAGGATGGGTGGCGCGATCGCATTACGAACGGACTACACGGCCGAAACACTGCGTCGACTGGCGTCTCGCGCGCGGGAAGCGAATGTGGCACGTCGGCTCCTGTCACTGGCGGCGGTGCAGGACGGCACCAGCCGTGGTGAGGCCGCGCGGATTGGCGGGATGGACCGGCAGACACTGCGGGACTGGGTACACCGGTTCAATATCGCAGGGCCGGACGGCTTGCGTGATCAGTGGCGAAACGGGTCGGTCTGCCGTCTGAATGCGGCTCAACTGGCAGAATTATCGGCGCTGGTCACGGCAGGTCCTGATCTTACCCGGGACGGCGTGGTGCGCTGGCGTCGTGTCGATCTTCAACGGGTCATCGAAGAACGTTTTGGCGTCTCCTATCACGAACGCCATATCTCCGCCCTACTGAAGCGGCTTGGGTTCAGCCATGTCAGCGCGCGTCCGCGTCACCCCGGGCAGGATCCATCCGTCATGGACGCGTTTAAAAAAACTTCCCCACGATCCTGAGCGCTCACACAGGACATCTGCCCAGGGCTAGACGGATCGAGCTCTGGTGGCAGGACGAGGCCCGCATCGGGCAGAAGAACGGTCTTGTCCGGCAATGGGCACGGCGTGGCACCCGACCACGCCAGCCTGCCGATCAACGCTATGAAAATGCCTGGCTGTTCGGCGCCATCTGCCCCGCACTCGGCAAGGCGGCAGGTCTGGTGCTGCCCTTTACCGGGACGGCCAGCATGCAATTGCATATCGACGAGATTGCACGTTGTGTAGCACGGGGAGCCCATGCCGTCGTCCTGCTCGATCGTGCCGGCTGGCATACGACACCCAAACTCAGACTGCCTCGTAACATCAGTCTGATCTTCCTGCCATCCCGCGCTCCCGAACTGAACCCGGTCGAGAATATCTGGCAGTTCCTCCGTGCCAACTGGCTGTCAAACACCGTGTTCAGCGGCATCGAACACATCATCGATGCCGCATGCGCAGCATGGAACAACCTCACCGCCCTGCCAGAGACCATACGCTCAATCGGCATCAGGAAATGGGCTCATATAGGTCAAAGAAGATAACCGTTGGTATTATATCCTCGTCATACTGCCCTATAGTATGACAAGGATACTCAAGGGTAGTATATTCGGGAGTAAGCGTTCGTGCCGCACACACCAGCTGAGAAAAAGCGCGTTCTGACCCGCGTGAGCCGTATTCGCGGGCAACTTGATGCGCTGGAACAGGCTTTGGAGAAGGGAACTGATTGCGGTCCGGTGCTGCAACAGGTGGCGGCTATCCGGGGAGCGATCAACGGATTAATGGTCGGTGTTCTCGAAAGCCACCTGCGGGAAGAATTTGTTGAGTGTGCCGGTGATCGTGATGTTGCCAGTGGTTCGATCGAGAATGTGGTGTCACTCGTTCGATCCTATCTCCGGTAATGCCCTCGATGCTGGCTGATAGGTTATTTGGAGAAAAAATCATGAAATCACGGGCCGCAGTTGCTTTCGAGGCGGGTAAGCCCCTTGAGATTGTCGAGATCGATGTAGCGCCTCCTCGTGCTGGTGAGGTGCTCGTGCAGATCACGCATACGGGTGTGTGCCACACTGATGCGTTTACCCTGTCAGGGGATGATCCCGAGGGACTGTTCCCAGCCGTTTTGGGTCACGAAGGCGCGGGAATTGTCATCGAGGTCGGAGAAGGGGTCACCAGCGTTGCCCCCGGCGACCATGTCATTCCGCTTTACACGGCGGAATGCGGTGAATGTCTGTTCTGTAAGTCGGGAAAAACCAATCTCTGCATTTCAGTGCGCGCCACACAGGGTAAAGGTGTGATGCCGGATGGCACGACACGCTTCTCCTACAAAGGTCAGCCGATCCATCATTACATGGGGTGTTCGACGTTCAGCGAATACACGGTTGTCGCCGAGGTTTCTCTGGCAAAAATCAATCCCGCATCCAATCCAGGGCATGTCTGTCTGTTGGGATGTGGCGTCACCACAGGGATTGGTGCGGTACACAACACGGCCAAGGTGCAGCCGGGAGATACGGTTGCCGTCTTCGGTCTGGGCGGGATCGGTCTGGCGGTCATTCAGGGAGCGCGACAGGCAAAGGCTGGCCGGATTTTCGCTATTGATACCAACCCGGAAAAGTTTGAACTTGCCAAAGCATTCGGCGCCACGGAATTCCTCAACCCCAAGGATTATGACAAACCGATTCAGCAGGTTCTTGTGGAAATGACCGGCTGGGGTATTGATCATACATTTGAATGTATCGGAAACGTCAACGTCATGCGCGCGGCGTTAGAAGCCGCGCATCGTGGGTGGGGGCAGTCGATCGTCATCGGGGTGGCAGGGGCCGGTCAGGAAATATCAACCCGTCCCTTCCAGCTTGTGACGGGGCGTTCGTGGCGCGGCTCGGCTTTCGGTGGGGTCAAGGGACGCAGCCAGCTTCCCGGCATGGTCGAAGATGCCATGCGTGGCGATATCGAACTTGCGCCTTTCGTAACCCACACCATGCCGCTCGAAGACATCAATACGGCCTTCGATCTGATGCATGAAGGAAAATCCATCCGTTCCGTCATTCATTTCTAAGGTCTGCGTCTCACCGCGCAACATCATTTCCAATGGTTGGAAATTACAGGAGAACGATCATGGCAGTTATTTCCGGTGACGGTGTTTTCTCTCACGTTTTTCTTGGGGCAGTGGATACTGCGGTATCCGCGAAATTCTATGACGCCGCGCTTGCGGCTCTGGGCATAAAAAACCTGGGGCCGTTCGGGCATGGGTGGATTCTGTATGGCCGCGAAAAGCCAGCCTTCATCATTGCACGTCCAGGCAACGGTGAAGCGCCCTCAAGCAACGGTGTCACCATCGGTTTTGCAGCAGCGACACCCGCCGAAGTGGAGGCTTTTCATGCCGCAGGTCTTGCCAATGGGGGAACCGATGAAGGCGCACCCGGCCCGCGAAGCCACTTACCGGGCGCTTACGCTGCCTATCTCCGGGATCCGGCAGGGAACAAGATCTGCAGTTATACCTTCACGGACGGTAACTGACATGCGCAAAAGGCAGTGAGAGCCATGGAACGCAAGGAAACACACGCCTCTTTTGGGGGCGAGCAGGAAGTCTGGCGACACAAGTCCGTGTCGTTGGGTGTGGAAGCAAACTTCGCGATCTACCTGCCGCCGCAGGCAAAAACTGAAAAGGTTCCCGTTCTTTACTGGCTCTCCGGTCTGACATGTACGGAGCAGAATTTCATGGGCAAGGCTGGCGCGCAACGCGTGGCCGCAGAACTGGGCATCGCCATTGTCGCGTCGGATACCAGTCCACGGGGCGTGGGTGTGGCTGATGACGATGCGTACGATCTTGGACAGGGTGCCGGATTTTACCTCAATGCGACGCAGGAGCCGTGGGCTGCGCATTATCGGATGTATGATTACGTCGTCACGGAACTTCCTGCGCTGATTGAGGCGAGCTTTCCGGTTACGCAGCAGCGAGGCATTGCGGGACATTCGATGGGTGGATTTGGCGCCATCATGATCGCGCTGCGTAATCCTGGCCGCTATCGTTCTGTGTCAGCCTTTTCACCCATTGTGGCGCCAACGCAGGTACCATGGGGTGAAAAAGCATTCAGTGCTTATCTGGGTCCGGATCGTGCCAGTTGGGCAGCCTATGACCCGCTTGAACTTGTGCGGACAGCGAAGGAAAGACTGCCTGTTCTGATAGATCAGGGTCTGGCGGACCAGTTTCTGAAAGAACAGCTCAGGCCAGAACTGTTCCAGGAAGCCGCACAGAATGCAGGGCAGGAACTCATCCTGAATCTTCGTCCTGATTACGATCACAGCTATTATTTTGTAGCCAGTTTTATTGCAGATCATCTCAGATATTTCGTGAGTAAACTACGATGAATAGATTGTCAGTTTTTTGGATCTGGAATTTTCTGGCTTTGAGTGGAGATAAAATCTGTTAGGGGCATCTTTCAAACTGTGAAATCAGCTGGCAGCTTTCCGCACCTTTTATCCGGAAGCAGTCCAACTGTTTTGTTTTCTTCCACGATTTGCCTGTTTGCTCAGCGATATAGGAGAAGACAGGCAGCAGTCGCCTCATGTCGGACAATCCGAAACACAAACGAATGACCGCAAAGCGGACGATGCAGGCCCATCTTGCCTGGGTGATTTTTATTCTCTCAGGCGAGTATCAATGCCCGCCAGATTCAGTTCGATCCGAACTGGCGTTTCTTTTCCGAAGGCCTGATGAAGCGCGTGGTGAACAACAGAGCGCCATGAAATAACGCGAGCAATCCAAATGTTTCGGCATAAGCCTCTGACACGACATGAGACGGAGCGACTGTCGCAAGCCGCCACCCAAGGAATGTGGCGCACGCTGTAATCAATGTCGGCCCTCCGATCCTTTGCATGATGTTCAGCGCAGTTGTCGCCATCGGAATATCCGCGCGGGCGATCGAAGCGTATCCCGCGCTCATCGCCGGAATGCCGACGGCACCCCCGCCGCCGCCACGCAGCAACAATGCTATGCTCAGCAGGGCAACGTTCAGACCGCTATAGGCAAGCACCACCAAAATCACTGTTCCGACCAACGAGATAAGAGCCCCGCAACCGGTCAGATCGCGCGCGTCAAACCGGTCACTCAGACGGCCAATGAGCGGATAGACGCACATCATCCCCAGACCCAGGGGTGCCATGAACAGGCCCGTCCGCTCGGGCGAGACACCGCAGGCGTGGATCAGCCATACGGGTAGCAGCATCTGACCAGCGAACGACACCCCGTTCGTCAGAAACATGATGATCGCCGACACCGAAAAGGCAGGCGCACGCAGCAGGCGCAGGTCGATCAGCGCGTCATCGCCCTTGCGTCGCGCGGATCGGACATACAGGAGGAACAGAACGAGGGACGCGCCTAAGGTCGCCTGTCCATAAGGCCGGGCGACATGATCCATGCCGTAGAGAAACGAGACGAGAGCGGGCGCGAGAAATCCTAGCCCTGTCAGGTCAAGTGGACGGGGGCGCTCGTCATGCCGATCGTCAGGGAGAAACAGAACGGCAAGGGCAAAAGCCGCAAACCCGACCGGCACATTGAGAAGAAATATCCATCGCCAGGACGCGACGGAGAGAATGGCGCCCGCGAGGACCGGTCCAAGAAGTGGCGCGAGCAGAACGGGTGCCGTCATTGCGCTCGCAACCCTCGGCATCTGACGGCCCGCCACACGGGCAACCGTCATCTGCGCCATAGGGGCAAGCAGGCCGCCCGCCATGCCTTGCAGCAGACGGAATACGATCAGGGACGGCGCGGACCACGCCAGCGCGCAAAGACCTGATGTCAGCGTGAAGGCACCGAAGCACCATAAATAGACCGCTCGCCCCCCGAGGCGACTCACGAGCCATCCATTCAGCGGCAATGTCAGGGCGAGAGCCAGCAGATAGCCGCTGACCACCCACTGAATGTGTGAAAACGGCGCGTGCAGGGTCGCGACAAGATCTGGGAGCGACACATTGACGATCGTGGCATCCAGTTGCGCCATGAAAGACCCAACCGTCGCGACGCTCACGATTTTCCATGTGCCCGGAGGCAATTTTTCCGAGCGCGGCGATGGCAGCAGTGTTTCAGCCTTCACGAGCAATCTAGCCCAAAGCCGTGGAATATGCTGTCCGATGCCATGCGCTCACGCATCCAGCGTAATCGCCTCGCTCGTCGTCACACGGCCAAGGCGGGGAAAAATCTCTTCGCAGGCAAAGCGCTGCATCTCTTGCGTGAAAGTGGACATGAGATCTTCGGCGAGCACGACGTTGTATCCATGCTCATGAGCCGCCCGAGCGGTGGATTCCACACCTAGATTCGTCGCGATCCCACCGAGAACGATCGTGGTGATCCCGCGACGTCGAAGCTGGAGGTCAAGATCCGTACCGTAGAATGCACCCCATTGCCGTTTCGTGATACGCAGATCGGTCGGTTCGGCGAGGCCGTCGACCAGTTCTGCCCAGTCTGGCGCGAAGCCTCCGGGCGGCGAAAAGGAGCGATCGACGACCGCATGCACGGCATCGGCGAAATCTGGCGCGAACGCTACATTCACCAGAATGACCGGAGCCGAGGCATTCCGGAAACGAACTGCGAGTTCTTTCGATCGCTCAACAATCGCCGCACCCGGTGTCGGAGCCAGGGGAAGCCCCGTAATGCCCTTCTGGAGATCGATCAGGACAAGAGCCGTCTTGGTGGCTTGAATCGAAATCATGGAGAAACATCCCTGTCGGCGTTAGAACCGCCATCCCGAACCATTGTCCGGAACACGCGGTAACGTTAGTAAGTTGAGTATACACTCAAGCAGGAGCATTATTTGAGGATGGACTCAAATTCGTCAAGGGGTAAAAGAACGTCTCTTCAGCCGCTGCGTGCGGCTGGGCGTCAGCGCGTTGAGGAATTGCTGGAGGCCGCGTCTGATCTCATGGCGGAACGAGGGTACGAGGCCACGACCATGGCGGAGATCGCCGCGCGCGCCGGGGCGAAGATCGGCTCGCTCTATCGTTTCTTTCCAAACAAGGAGGCGGTCGCGGACGCTTTGGTGCAGCGGCATATCGCCGTTCTGGAAGACGAATACGCGGCACTCGCCAAACGTGCCGCCACGCTGTCGCCCGAAGCATTGGCGGACGTCCTGATCGAGTTGCTTGTCACGCTTTATCCTCGCGTGAAATCCCTGTCCGCGCTGATGGAGGCCCGGACCGACAGGATGGAGATTCGCGAACGTGCACGAGGACATGCGATAGCTGGAATTGCGGCTGCGTTGCGTGTCTGTGCACCAGGGTTGGGTGAGATGCTGGCGAAAGACATTTCTGCGGTCGTTCTGAACACTATGAAAGTGTTGCGCGGTATGCTCTCGAAGGACGCGCCCACGATGCCAGGTGCGCCTGACGAATTGCGGCGGATGCACCGTCTTTATCTCGCGGACCGGCTGGAGCCGTTTCGGCGCACTTTAGACAGTATAACGGAGGCGGAGCCATAATTTCGCGGATTGGTGCAGTATTCGCCCCACGACCTAAGAGCCTTGGCGCTGTCCCGGAGAGCGAGATGTCATGGCAGCTTACGCCTCCTTCTCGGCCGTGTTCAGACTTGCTCAAAGTTTCGATAAGCAGACCTTCTATATCGGCGACGCAAGCCAGGCCGCCAGTTGCCGGACCATGGATCTGGCGACACGGCCGGCGCCCAGCAGCGTGGCGGATGCGGGCCCACACCAGGAGCCATAACCCAGCAGCCAGAGACGTGGCTCCCTGACGGCCTGCTGCCCGTTAACACGGATCAAGCCGTCCGGCTCGATCACGTCGAGTGATGCAAATACACCGAGCGCGGGTCGGAAGCCGGTACACCAGATGATCCTATCGATGGCTTCTTCCCGCCCGTCGGGCCAGACGACGCCCGTCGCCGTCACACGTACAAACGGGCGCACCGCGTGGAGCACGCCTCGCTCCCTGGCGGCGCGCACAGGTGGGACCATGACGATATCGCCAAAGCCGCTGGTGGGCATGGCCGACGGGCCGCCGAGAACGCGAGCGGTCGCCCGCTCGAACAGGACCCGTCCGTCCACGTCATCGGGCAGAAAGATGGGATCATGCAGCGTGACCCATGTTGCCTGAGCGACAAGCGACAGCTCCGCCATAATCTGTGCCCCGGAGTTGCCCCCACCCACCACCAGTACACGTCGGCCGGCAAAGGGCGCGGCATTCCGGTAATGGCTGGAATGGAGTTGCGTCCCGCCGAAGAGGTCACGCCCCGCGACATCGGGAACAAAGGGGGCTGACCACGTACCGGTCGCCCCGATAACCGCACGGCCAAGAAAATCACCCGCGCTGGTTCTGACAGTCAGAAGTTTTCCGTTCGCGCGCTCCACACACTCGACCATGACCGGACGGCGGATCGGCGGCGCATAGCGCGCCTCGTAGCGGTGCAGATAGTCCAACACCTCGTCACGGGTCGGATAGCCGCCATCCGGCGTGTCTGGCATCGGCCAGCCGGGCAGCGAACTGTAGGACGCGGGTGAAAACAGATGCAGGGAGTCCCAGCCATGCACCCATGCACCACCCGCCTGCGTCCCGTTATCAAGAATGACGTAACGCAGTCCGGTCCGTCGTAGAAAATACGACGCGGCGAGGGCCGCCTGACCGCCTCCCACGATCACAACATCGAACTGTTCCGCCATTGCCCGGCTCACAGACTTTCCGGGAGACGGAATTCCGCCTTGCGTTCGCTGTAGCGATCAACGAGGTAGTCGGCCCGGTCGCGCAGCAGCCATGTGAACTTCATCAGCTCCTCCATGACATCTACCATCCGGTCATAGAGGGGGGATGGCTTCATCCGGTCATCGTCACCGAACTGGGTATAGGCCATCGGCACGCTGGACTGATTGGGGACGGTGAACATCCGCATCCACCGGCCCAGCACCCGTAGGGCATTGACGGAATTGAAGCTCTGCGATCCGCCCGAAACCTGCATGACCGCCAGCGTGCGGCCCTGCGTCGGGCGGATCGAGCCTTCCGTCAGGGGCAACCAGTCGATCTGGTTCTTGAACACGGCAGTGATGTTGCCGTGCCGTTCGGGGCTGCACCAGACCTGGCCTTCAGACCAGATCGAGAGTTCCCGCAGTTCCCGCACCTTCGAATGACTTGCGGGCACGGAATCCGCTACCGGCAGGCCGGTCGGGTCGAACACCCGTGTCTCGGCCCCCAGCACCTTCAGGATGCGTTCTGCCTCAAGCACCAGCAACCGGCTGAAGGATCGGGGGCGTAAAGAGCCATAGAGCAGAAGCATACGCGGCGGATGGTCCACACGCGGTTGCGGTTCCAGCCGCGCGAGATCGACCTGTTCAAGATATTCGGGGTGAAGGGCCGGCAAGTCAGGTTCAGTCATTGTGATATCGGTCCATTCATGCATTACGGCTGGCTGATTAGAGGCAGCCACAGGGCCAGCGCCAGGAGTGTGACCAGCAGGACGGGAGGTGTGATCACCAGACCCACCTTCATATATTGCCCCCACGTGACCCGATGGTTCCTGGACGCCAGCACATGCAGCCAGAGCAGTGTCGCGAGACTGCCGATCGGCGTGAATTTCGGCCCGAGGTCGCAGCCGATGATGTTGGCATAGACCATCAGGTCGCGTGTCAGCGGCGTGATGTCGTGCGCCTGCTGGATCGCCAGTGCCCCGACCAGCACACTCGGCATATTGTTCATGATGGACGACAGAACAGCCGCCAGAAAGCCGGCGCCGATGGTGGCGATGGTGGCGATGAACGGCCCCTGATGGCCAAGCCAGACCAGTGCGGCCGCAAGGTAGTCGGTCAGCCCGGCATTGCGCAGGCCATACACCACCAGATACATGCCCAGCGAGAAGATCACGATCTGCCATGGTGCGCCCATCAGCACCTTGCGAACAGGGATCACCCGGCCATATCCGGCGACGAGCAACAGGGTTCCGGCGGCCAGACAGGCTACAACACAGACCGGGATATGAAACGGCGCTGTCAGGAAATAGGCCGCCAGAACGAGGACCAGCAGCGGAAATGCCGCCCGAAATACATGGTGGTCACGAATTGCCGCAGCGGGTGCTGGCAGTTCGGCGACGGGATAGGTCGCAGGCACCTGCCGCCAGTACCACAGCCAAAGCACAGCCAGCGTCGCGCCCAGCGCCACCAGATCGACAGGGACCATGATCGCGGCATAGCGATCAAACGCAATGCCAAAGAAACTGGCGCTGACGATGTTCACCAGGTTGGAAATGACAAGCGGCAGGCTGGTGGTATCCGCGACGAACCCAGTGGCGATAATAAAGGCCAGCGCCGCGCCATGGCTCCGGCGCAGTTGCGTCAGGATAGCGATGACAATGGGCGTCAGCAGCAGCGCCGCGCCGTCATTGGCGAAAACCGCTGCAATGGCCGCTCCCAGCACCACGATCAGCGGGAATAGCGTCCGGCCTCGCCCTTTGCCCCAGCGTACGACGTGCAGGGCGGCCCAATGGAAGAACCCTGCCTCATCCAGCAACAGCGAGATGACGATCAGCGCGATAAAGGTGAAGGTCGCGTCCCAGACGATGTGCCAGACGACAGGAATATCGTGCCAGTGGATGACATCGGTCGCCAGTGCCACGGCGGCACCGGCCATCGCACTCCAGCCGATGCCGAGACCCCGTGGCTGCCAGATGACGAAGACCAGCGTTGCAATGAAAATGGCAAGGGCCAGCATCAGACGATCCGTTTCCCGGCCTCATCCACGATCTTCTCGCCGTCCTCCTTGGCGAAAGCACCCTTCTGTGGCGTGGGTAGAATGTCCAGAACCACCTCGGAGGGACGGCAGAGTTTCACGCCAAGCGGTGTGACAACGATGGGCCGGTTGATCAGGATCGGGTGTGCGATCATGGCGTCGATCAGCGTATCATCGCTCAGGGCCGGGTTGTCGAGGCCGAGTTCGTGAAAGGGCGTGCCCTTTTCCCGCAGGATCGCGCGCACCGGAACCCCCATACGGGCGATCAGATCGACCAGTTCCGCGCGGCTGGGTGGCGTTTTCAGATATTCGATGATCCTGGGCTCCTCGCCGCTGTTGCGGATCAGTGCCAGCACGTTGCGCGACGTGCCGCAGGCCGGGTGGTGGTAGATCGTGATGGTCATGGACAGGATTCCGGGCTCGGGCAGCAGGAGGACAGGTTCGCGATCAGGGGCGCGCAGAGTTCGGGGCTGCCCGCACAGCAGTCCCTGACGAGGAAAAGCATCAGGTCGCGCAGGCGCGGAAGACAAGCACGATAGACGATCAGCCGGCTGTGGCGCTGCGAGGTCAGCAGGCCAGCCCGCGTCAGGGTAGCGAGATGGGCCGATATGGTGTTCTGCGGGACATCGAGGTGCCGCGCGACGTCCCCGGCGGGCAGCCCGTCCGGTTCGTGGCGCACCAGCAGGCGGAAGATCTCCAGCCGCGTGGACTGGGACAGGGCGTTGAGGGCCGAGAGCGCGGATTCTGTATCCATAAATCGACGATCACGGATATATGGGATGAAGTCAAGACCACCCAGGACATGCCTCGTTCAGAGCTTGGAACGCGGCGTCACACGCCGAACAGGCGGCCGATCCCGCCCGTGACGATCATTGCCACAATACCCCAGAACGTCACACGCAGTGCTGGGCGCAGAGGCGCTGCGCCGCCGGCAATCGCGCCAACGCCCCCCAGAACAGCGAGAAGCACGACGGACGTCAGGGACACGCCCCAGGACACCCAGGCCACGGGGGCCAGAACAGCTGCCAGCACGGGCAGTAATGCTCCGGATGAAAAGGCGGTTGCTGAGGCGAATGCCGCCTGTATGGGTCTTGCCGCCGTGGCCTCGGACAAACCCAGTTCATCCCTTGCATGGGCACCGAGCGCATCATGCTTCATGAGGGCAACGGCGACCTTGCGCGAGAGGTCTTTATCCAGCCCTCTCTTCTGATAAATCCCGGCCAGTTCGGTGACTTCGCCCTCCCAGTCCGTGACCAGTTCCTGTTTCTCGCGGGCGATGTCGGCGTGTTCGGAATCGGCCTGGGAACTGACCGAGACATACTCGCCCGCCGCCATGGACAGGGCGCCCGCGACAAGCGCGGACAGTCCCGCGACGAGAATGCTGCCGCGTGTCGCATGAGAACTGGCAACGCCGACGATGAGGCTGCCGGTCGACAGCGTTCCGTCATTGGCGCCGAGAACAGCCGCACGCAGCCATCCCAGTTTCTCGACGGCATGACGTTCGGCCAAAGGATGGAGACGCGACATAAGATGACCTGCTGCTTCTGGTGAATACAAATAAAGGTTAAGATGCATCATTTGCCGCGACAACAGATATTTCATTCTGATATTGCGAGTTATTTTCAATGTTATTTATGTTTTAGGAAAATCTGTTCTGTTCAGAATCCTGTCAGGTAAGCATGATACGGAAGTGGATTCAGGGTTCTTTTTTGCCGAGACGTATATGCCTTATTCAACGCCGGACATCACAGATAGCCTGCTGCGTTACGACAGGCCGACGATCATCCTTCACTGGATGACGGCCTTTCTGGTGCTGCTTCAGTTTGCTCTTGGCGAAACCTGGAACTGGCCAACAAAACCCGTCCATCATCTGATGGTGGTCGCGCATCTGACAGCCGGCATCCTGCTGACCGCAATTATGGTGTTCCGCATTGTCTGGCGTCTGACGAAAGGCCGGCATCTGTCGGACCTTCTCGTGCCTGTGGCCCGGGTATTCGCCCTTGGAGCAGAGTACACGCTCTATGTGCTGCTTCTGGCGGAAATCTTGCTGGGCTATCTCTGGCGATGGGGTGCCGGGCAGACGATGAGTTTTTTCGGCCTTCTGATCCCATCCCCGTTTGCACGGTTCCCGGCAGAAACCGTGACGTGGCTTCACACGCTGCATGAGTGGAACGCCTGGCTGATCATGGGCTTTGCGACAGGTCATGGCGCGCGGCGCTTTTTCATCAGTTCGTCCTGAAGGACAAAGTTCTCGGGCGCATGTTGCCGCAGTGTTTCTTGCTCCGTCAGTGAGGCGGTCAGTATCCTGTCTGATTGTATGACTGGGCACACCGTGATGCTGGGCCGCCAACAAGCCAGAAGTGATGATTTTTTGTTGTCATCAGCAGCTCCACATGAATGCCGGTTCATGGGAATTGTCTCCTGTCGAACGGGAAAATAAGAAAGTATCGACTCAATGACGATCGTGCCGCGTGGCGTGGGACCAGAAAGACCGGGGTCGGCTCTTGAGGTGCTCCTCATCTTTCTCAGGCTGGGCGTCACCTGCTTCGGCGGGCCGATCGCGCATATCGGGTATTTCCGGGACGAATTCGTCGTCCGACGCCGGTGGCTCAATGAGCGCGCCTATGCCGATCTCGTCGGGCTGTGTCAGTTCCTGCCCGGTCCCGCGAGCAGCCAGGTGGGATTTTCCATTGGCCTGATGCGGGCCGGTTATGCAGGCGGTTTTGCGGCGTGGGCGGGGKTCACCCTGCCTTCGGCACTTATACTGGTCCTCTTCGCCTATGGCGCGAACGCGCTTGCCGGCCCGACTGGTGCAGGCCTTCTGCATGGACTGAAACTCGTCGCCGTCGCCATCGTCGCACAGGCCGTATGGGGCATGGCGCGCACGCTGTGTCCGGACCGGACGCGAGCTTCGATCGCGGTCACGGCCGCGCTCATCGTTCTGTTCGCCATCTCACCGCTTGCCCAGATCGCGGCCATCGTTCTCGGGGGCCTCGCCGGCTTGTGGCTTTGCCGCTCTGTGCAGACGTCAGATGGCGAGCATATTACAGTGCCCGTATCGCATCGTGCAGGGATCGTCGCACTGGCTCTCTTTCTGGCGTTGCTCTTCGGTCTGCCCGTTCTCGCCTGCCATGGCGCACCAGAGGGCGTTTCCCTGTTCGACGCCTTCTACCGGTCAGGCGCGCTCGTGTTCGGTGGCGGTCATGTCGTGCTGCCCTTGCTGCACGAGGCTTTCGTGACATCGGGCTGGGTCAGCGACGACACCTTTCTCGCCGGTTATGGCGCGGCACAGGCGGTTCCGGGGCCGCTTTTCACGTTCGCGGCCTATCTCGGCGCGGTCGTCGGGCAATCTCCCCACGGTGTTGCCGGTGCCGCTTTCGGTCTTTTCGGCATCTTTCTGCCGGGCATCCTGGTCCTGATCGGAGCTTTGCCCTTCTGGGACACCTTCCGCAGCCAGCGGGCCGTTCAGGCGACGATGCGCGGCGTCAACGCAGCGGTCGTGGGCCTGCTGGGGGCGGCGCTCTATACACCGGTCTGGACGAGCGCGGTCAGGTCGGCGGCGGATTTCGGGATCGTGCTGGTCGGTTTCGTCCTGCTGACCGTCTGGCGGGCGCCACCCCTGGTGGTAGTCGGTATCAGCGCGCTGGGAGGGGTCGTCATTGGGCAGGCGGCATAATGAAATGTTCAGTCAGCGACGTGCATCGACGCGTGATCGCCATACCGTTTTTCAACGCACACTTCAATAATGGCGCGTCGTTATAAGGGCCATGTTTCGGCCGTTTCCTGTGTAAGTCAGCCAGAAAACGGACAGGCAGTTTACCCCCCCTAATTACCCTTCCCCGCTGAATACTTCACGAGGAAGGGCGATATTTTCCTCAATCGTTTTTAACCCAGAACCTCATTTTTGCATTTCTACGCGAGGTCCATCCGGCTTGCTGCATGGCTTGAGCAAATGCCCGTTGATGGATCCTAGACAATGGCCATTGATACTGAAGTAAACCTTCGACCACCAACCGTGAGGTGATATGGCCTGTCTGAGAGGCAGCCCAGATTTCGAGCACTTCGGGCATCCGGGCGTCTAGCCGCTCCTCGAATGTCGGAAGCGGCTGAGAAGGCGGCGGCGCCCGCTCCTGCTCTTCCCGTGCAGAATAAAAATCCTCTGCGATGACCGAAATACGCTCATCGGGAGTTTCCGGGCTTTTGCACCGCGTTCCGAAAAGATGCTCGGCCAGAAATTCAGCATGCTCTTGCAGGGTCAATTCTGCTTCGGGGTCAGCAACCGCGCCGGCCTCAATTTCTTCCCACGCTTTGCGCAGCCCAATGGGTTCCCAATATGAGCGGGAGTAATGCTCCGCCAGGTTCTCCTGAGTGACCACCACCCACCGGCCCTGTATCACGTTGAAAATTTCAATGCGTTCGGGAAGGCATTTTCGTCTCCTGCTTTCCCTCAGCCATTCCCTGCGTTTTTCTTGATTATGTACGGGAGCATCACCGCGTTGCTGTGGATCATAAAGCTGACTGTTGGACTTAGCTCGAACATCCTTCCAGATGTCGCCTGGATCACCGAACCCCCGAACAGACAGCGGGCAGAGCTCCAGAATATTTTCTGGCCCAGCCATACACCATTTCCACGTTATGACGTTCCATACCAGAAGACGCTCAGTCTTTGGGTTATATCTGGTGTTTCGCATCAGCCAGGCTCTCTGGTTTGGCCCCGACAGCATTCTCACTGCGTCATCACGCATGATGATATTCCTCATTGGTTTCCAAGCTTCGTTCTGAACGGATCGGAGAAACCAGTTGAGGCGGCCCTGTGGGCCATGGCGATGCGTAGACGCGCGAGATCGCCCGGCCCTCTTCCGAAGGTCGAGACGTGCATAAGTGTCTGATAAGCCAGTCTTTCATGGCGATCAGACGTCGATTTGTAGGGATTTATGATGGAAGTGGTTGCGGGGGCAGGATTTGAACCTGCGGCCTTCAGGTTATGAGCCTGACGAGCTACCGGGCTGCTCCACCCCGCGGTGGTGTTGATTAGGGTAGACTGGAAG
>NZ_JACRVS010000037.1:0-18409 GCF_018811985.1 Acetobacter sp. P5B1
TTGTTCATCCGAACTGTCGGTATCACCCGGGCCACCATGAGGATCGGGCTGGCCAATATCGTCTACAACATGCGCCGCTTCCTCTTCCTCGAAAGGTTGAACGCGAGCGCGTAGTCATCCAGCGGGAGGGCAGTCCCCGATCTGCTCAAAACGCAGATCAAAAGCTACCCCAAAAACCGTCAATCAAATCGCCAAAACCCTGAAATCACGAGCCAGGCGCATCAACCAACGGTTCTTCGATCCCTCCAACTGCAATTTAAGAATTTTTTGAAATGCAGTTAACTTTTCGAATTTATAGATGCTCCTATATTATATGTGGATTTGATATAAAATACTTATTGAGAAAAATTTTCCAGTATAACTATGATCGAGTCTTCATTTGGACATGCAACGATATACTAGGATTTAGAAAAAGCTGATGGCATATTCGAACTTATTTTTCTATTCTGCGAAACTTTTTATTGGTTGAGCATTGTGCCTAAATTTATAGATATATTTTTCTTGAAAAAATAACAAACGACTAACAGCTGTCTTTATTGCAGATATGGATGTCATATTCTGATTGCTGCATCTCTTAAGATTTATTACATGTTTGGCGTGGTGATTTTGAATGTTTGTAATTAGAGCTTACAAAGCCTCATCACCAGTCTCACGTGTCCTAATTCTGATAACTTGTGTCAACTCACTCACAAAAATCTTGCCATCTCCAATTTTACCTGTGTGAGCTGTATCTAGAATAGCTTCAATGACCTGATCCGCCAGAGCATCGGAAACCGCAATCTCGACCTTAATCTTCGGGAGAAAGCTGATTCTGTATTCTGCGCCGCGATAAATTTCTGTTTGGCCTTTCTGGCGGCCAAAACCTTTAACTTCAGAGACTGTCAGGCCCTGAATACCAAGCGGCGCAAGGGCTTCACGGACATCATCAAGCTTGAAGGGCTTTATAATCGCGGTCACCAGCTTCATGAAATCCACATCCTTGTCTTTTTCGCGGGCTGAAGGGCGAAGAGGGCCGCCAGCATTCCGCCTCTATATTAGGCCTTGTATGCGCAAACATGCCAGATTTTTGGCTGATTGACGAGCCTCCCTCTTTGGGCTTTCTGCTGGGATAGGATAAAAGAAGAAAGCTTTTTTGCTCGTGGCCCGTTTCCTGGCCATTTTTAGCGGGCACTCTGTATGAGGAATAACGACCATGGCTGCCACGTCTGCATCTGCTGTTCAGAATGCTGTCACGTCTTCGCATCCGCCAGTGGAGGATGTCGATGTGTGCATTATCGGCGCAGGCCCAGTCGGGGGATCTCTGGCGTGTCGCCTGGCTGTGGAAGGCATACGGGTTGCGATTGTTGACCGTGCCGATTTACCCCCTATGGAGCATCCGGATTTTGATGGTCGGGCTTATGCCATTGCTGCAGGTCCTAAAAAACTTCTGGAAGAAGCCGGTATCTGGGATGTTCTACCACTCCCTGCCGGTCCGATTGAAGATATTCTGGTAACAGATGGTCGGCCGGGTGAGCCTGCGTCTTCTCTGTTTCTGGAATTCACGCGGGAAGATGCGCATCAGCCTTTTGGCTGGATGGTCGAGGCGCGGGCCTTGCGTGTGGCTTTGAATGCCCAGCTTCATACGACGCCGAATATTACGGTGCTGGCCCCCGCAGAAGCTACAGTAGTCAGAAAGGCGGATGGCGCCGATATTCACTTGAAGGACGGTCGCTCATTCACGGCCTCTTTGGTGGTGGCTGCAGACGGGCGCAAAAGCCGTTTGCGTTCTGAGGCAGGTATTCCGCTGACAAAGCTGTCTTATGGACAAACGGCCATTGTATGCGCGATTGCACATGAGTTTCCGCATGATAACGGGGCTTTGGAACATTTCCTGCCTGCGGGGCCGTTCGCTCAGCTGCCGATGGCGGGGACTGAAGAGCATCCTTATCTTTCCGCTATTGTCTGGAGCGATAAAGATGCTCTGGCTCAGCGTTTTGCTGATCTGCCCGATGATATGTTCGCCCGCGAAGTCGAGCGGCGTATGGGCAGTAACCGGCTCGGCAAAGTGACCCCTGTTGGTCGCCGTTGGGTTTATCCTCTCTCTGCTCAATATGCTCAGCGGTATACGGATACACGGTTGTTGCTGGTTGGGGATGCTGCGCACGGTATTCATCCGATTGCAGGGCAGGGACTCAATCTGGGCTTTAGGGATATTATCGCCCTCAGTGATATTTTGCTGACGGCTTATGCCAAAGGCGAAGATCTGGGGGCACCGGCTCTGTTGGCGCGCTATCAGGCGCGTTGTCGGCCCGCCAATATGCTTATGCTCGCAGCGACGGATGCGCTGGATAGGCTGTTTAGCAATGATAACCCTCTGATCCGACTGGCTCGGGATGTGGGGATTGCTGGTGTTCACCGTCTCCCCAAGCTGAGAAAGGCCTTTGTAAAGCATGCCATGGGGCTTTAAAGCGGAACGACACCCGCGAAAATCAGCTGCTTTCTGAACGAAAGGACCTGCGTATGAACAGGCCGCACGTGTCTTCTATCCTTTCCAGCCATTTTGACGAATTCAGTCTGTGTTCACCTAAGCTGGAGCTCCTATGGCAGGAAATGGTGGAGCAGGCGTGTGTCTGTCATGACCCGCTGGTAAGGGGATTACTGGCTACCGGAATACGAAGCCACGCAGATTTTGCTTCGGCGCTGGCGGCTTTGCTGGGGCGGAAGCTGGGCGATAGGTCTGTTGCTGCGGATGCCTTGGCGGAATTGGTGAAAGAGAGTTTTGACGCACAGCCAGAAATCGTCTGTGCTGCCGCAGCTGATATGGTGGCCATTCGTGAGCGTGATCCCGCCTGCCCGGATTACGTGACGCCATTTTTGTTTTTCAAAGGTTTTCATGCGGTCCAGAGCTATCGGGTTGCGCACTGGCTCTGGCGTGCGGGGCGGCGGCATTTAGCTTTGCATTTGCAGAGTCGTGGCTCAGAGCTTTTTGGGGTGGATATTCATCCGGCGGCGCGCCTTGGGCGTCGTATTCTCTTTGATCACGGAACAGGCATTGTGGTGGGGGAGACGTCTATCATTGAGGACGATGTCTCCATCCTGCAGGAAGTTACTTTGGGCGGGACGGGAAAGCATTCCGGGGACCGTCATCCCAAAGTGCGGCGCGGGGTGTTGATCGGTGCAGGCGCTAAGGTACTGGGAAATATTGAAGTTGGGGAAGGGGCTAAAATAGGTGCTGGTTCAATCGTTTTGGAATCGGTGCCTCCCTTCACAACGGTGGTCGGCAATCCTGCACGGAAGGTGGGAACCAGGCATTCTGGCATGCCAGCGTTAAGCATGGATCAGATGCTTCCACCGATTGATTACATTATCTAAGAAAAATCCCCCGTATCTTTGAGGATACGGGGGATTTTTATATCAGGCCTTCTTGATGTGAAGTGGCAGCATTGGCACTTCGTCACCATCCAGAATGAATTGCCTGACACCATCTTGCGGCGCAATTTCCCGGAAGCCTGCACGCAGATAAACTTCCCGGCAGGGGGTGTTATCAGGCGTTTCTTTGATAGTGGCCGTGATGTCTGTTTCGCCTGTATGGGCGGCGCGTAGGAGCCTGACCGCTTCTGCCACAACAAACTCTTCCACTTCCATCCCCAGCACACGGCAACTCATCACGTATTGCGTGATTTCGGTAACTTTCAGGTAAAGGACGCCAACAAGACCGTATTCGGTGAATTTGTCTTTGACTTTGAATGCAAGAATTTTCCCGCCAGTCTTCAGAAAATCTGCAATATTTTCAAAAGACCAGCGTTGGCCGTTGGTGTTGAACTGATTGGTCTTGTTGGTCAGTTCCAGTGCGCGACCAAATTCAGGCTGATCTGTACTGGTGATGTTGATGAACGAGACCTCGCAGTGAAGAGACGCAAGGAATTCTGACCTGTCCATGGTGGAACGGGTTTCTTCACGCTCAATCTGGCCGCGGATCATTTCTTCACGTTTGCCAGATTCTTCTGTCATGCGTGCGATCTGAGTCTCAGCAGACCACAGGAGAATACGACGTGTCAGATACGGATTACCGCCGATAACCCTGACATCCGGCAGAGCAGACGCAACAGCGGCACGTTCTACAGGATTGTCATCAACAAAAACCACGCTCTTTGGCTTTATGTTGAACTCTTTGCAGATTTCAGAAATGTTCTGAGCCTTGGATGTCCAGTTGATTTTGACCGACGAGAAATCGTCCAGAGAAATCAGCTTGGGCTCAATGACATCATCCCATCTGTTCTTAACGTAGTCATAGTCATTTTTAGAGCAGATTGCGACAAGGATGCCGCGGGCTCGCAGATAGTGAATGGCTTCCCAGATTCCGAGCGGCCAGCCATCAGTGCGGGGCCAGGGCTGTGCTTCCGGGCGATAATGTTCGGCAATCTGACCACGCCACAGCGTGTTATCCAGATCGAACACAACCGCCTTGACCTGATCTACCTGCTTTGTGGTCCGGTAGGCCGTGACCATCTGACGAAAAATAGCGTCAAGGAACGCATCTTTTTTGACAGGATAAACTGTTTCCAGCGGAGGAATGGGTTCGTTTCTGGCAATGGAGCCAAAATCATCCCAATCCTGATAGGTCACAGCACCATGCGAATAGAAATAAACGAGGTCGTCCAGAATATAACGCTTGCCAATTGTTGATGCGACAGCGTCAACATTCAAAAGATAAGCATTTTTATAGCTGGCGACTTTCTCGTTCAGATAGTCATTCAGTCTCTGAACGATCGTCGGCAGATCATTGTTGCTGCCGCGTTCATACATGCTGGACGCTGTGCTCATCTGCGGCACAATGAAATTGGAGACGAATGTCAGCAGGCCATGTCGCTCATTGTAGATCATCGCGCTGGAAAGCATGGCATCAATGATGCTGTAAGCGTCCTGCAGGATGGTCTTGGTGAAGCCTTCCTCGTTAAAACGAAAACCCCAGATAACGCGGTCGCTCAATACGGAGCGTAGTGGGATTTGCAGATACTGAAAATCGTAGTCCGAGACAGGGGAGGGCGGAGCTTCAGGAAGAACACTGACGAAATTATAAGGGATATAATCAAATGTCGTTTCAGGGTGCCGTGCCTGAAGCTGCTCATGGTAAAGCGCGGTTAGGCAGGAGCCTACCAGCAGCACTTTCCCGATTTTTACGTTTGTGACTTCAAGGTCAGATGGGAACAGGAATTCAGCATCGGACAGACCTGCGGGCACTGCTGCAGACACAGGCTCAGGTAATGGAGAAGGTTCTACTACTGCCTGAGGGAGCGATTCAGGGGCTGCCTGAGGTCGATTTTGTTTCAGAATAAATCGTGTATCAGGAGCAGCAGGGTGTTCCAAGATTATATTTATGAGCCCTTCAGGATCTCTAAATGCTTCAATAGAACGCCACATCAGAGTGCCATCTTCTCCTAAAATAAGGAGACGATAATTTTCTATGCGCCAGGAACGTTCATTATGGTGGTAATAGCCATCTATTGTTCCATTAGGGCTAAGTATAAGTGACTCACTTAGAAAAAAACCACCAACAGGACCAAATGACCATATTCCCTCAGTAAGGGGAGGGGAAATGTTTTTAGGAGGTCCTTGGAAATTTTTTGTTTCAATCATTTTTACTTAACCTGCTTGTAATAACAATCTCTTTGGACGGAGTGTCCACAAGACGGTTTTGGAAGTGTTGGGAGGTAAGTCTCACCTCATTCTAGAGCAAGTATACCTATCCATAGCGTAATTTACCATGTGCGCAGCTCAAGATTTTTTTTATCGGCACGGATATTAAATTAAAATTGCATGAAACAAAAAGAGCGAATGCGACATAGTGTCACATCCGCTCTTTTGATGATTTTCGTGAAATCGAAAGCTGACTGAATCAGCTTTCGACCACTCAATCCGTATGGAGGACTTAGAAGTCCATACCACCCATACCGCCCATGTCAGGGCCGCCAGCCGGAGCGGCTTTCTTTTCAGGGCGTTCTGCAACCATGGCTTCCGTGGTGATCAGCAGGCCAGCAACAGAAGCTGCGTCCTGCAGAGCCGTGCGGACGACCTTGGTCGGGTCGATGATACCGGCGTCAACCAGGTTTTTGTATTCGCCAGCCTGTGCGTCGAAGCCAAAGGCGTATTCTTTGGATTCCAGCACCTTGTTGGCGATAACCGCACCATCTTCACCAGCATTGTGAGCGATCTGGCGCAGGGGAGCCTGCAGAGCCTTGCGGATGATGTCGCCACCAACGCGCTGATCGTCATTGTGGTAGTGCAGGTGAGACAGGTTGGCAGAAGCGCGAGCCAGAGCCGTGCCACCACCCGGAACAATGCCTTCTTCGACGGCAGCGCGGGTTGCGTGCAGAGCGTCGTCAACGCGGTCTTTGCGTTCCTTGACTTCAATTTCCGTGGAGCCGCCAACGCGGATCACGGCAACGCCACCAGCCAGTTTGGCCAGACGTTCCTGCAGCTTTTCACGGTCGTAGTCAGAGGAGGTTTCCTCGATCTGCGCACGGATCTGCTTGCAACGGCCCTTGATTTCTTCGGACTTGCCAGCGCCATCAACGATGGTCGTGTTTTCTTTGTCGATACGGACTTTTTTAGCCGTGCCGAGCATGGGCAGTGTGACGGTTTCGAGCTTGATGCCGAGGTCTTCGCTGATGACCTGACCACCGGTCAGGATAGCGATATCTTCCAGCATGGCTTTACGACGGTCACCAAAGCCCGGAGCCTTAACAGCAGCAATTTTCAGGCCACCGCGCAGCTTGTTGACAACCAGCGTTGCCAGAGCTTCACCATCCACGTCTTCTGCAATGATCAGCAGTGGACGGCCGGACTGCACAACAGATTCAAGCAGCGGCAGGATCGGCTGAAGAGAAGATAGCTTCTTTTCATGGATCAGGATGTAGGGGTTTTCCAGATCAGCCGTCATCTTCTCCGTGTTGGTCACGAAGTAGGGGGAGATGTAGCCACGGTCGAACTGCATGCCTTCAACCACGTCCAGTTCGGTCTGGAAGTGCTTGGCTTCTTCAACCGTGATGACGCCCTCGGAGCCCACTTTCTGCATGGCTTCGGAGATCATCTGGCCGATTTCGGCTTCACCGTTAGCGGAGATCGTACCGACCTGAGCGGTTTCTGCCGGGGTGGTGATCTTCTTGGTGTTCTTCTTCAGTTCCTCAACAACGGCCGTGACAGCTTTGTCGATGCCGCGCTTGAGGTCCATCGGGTTCATGCCAGCAGCAACAGCCTTGTGGCCTTCGCGAACGATAGCCTGAGCCAGAACGGTTGCCGTGGTCGTGCCGTCACCAGCGATATCGTTGGTTTTGGAGGCCACTTCGCGCAGCATCTGTGCGCCCATGTTTTCGAACTTGTCAGCCAGTTCGATTTCTTTGGCAACAGACACACCGTCTTTGGTGATGCGCGGTGCGCCGAAGCTTTTATCGAGCACAACGTTGCGGCCTTTGGGGCCCAGCGTCACTTTTACAGCGTCAGCAAGGATGTCAACGCCACGCAGCATACGCTGGCGAGCGTCACCACCAAACTTTACGTCTTTGGCAGCCATATCAAATTCTCCTGTGAGAGATCAGTTTATAAGGTCGAAAAGCGGATCAGCGCGTCACACTCAGGCGGAAATCACGCCCAGAATGTCGCTTTCTTTCATGATCAGCAGCTCTTCGCCGTCGATCTTCACTTCCGTGCCGGACCATTTGCCGAACAGAACGCGGTCACCGGCCTTGACATCAAGCGCCACAACCTGCCCCTGCTCATTACGAGCGCCAGGACCTGCGGAAACGACTTCGCCTTCCATCGGCTTTTCTTTTGCCGTGTCAGGGATGATAATGCCGCCAACCGTCTTCTCTTCGCTTGCGAGACGACGAACGACTACTCGGTCGTGTAAAGGACGAAACTTCGTCATTATGGATCGCTCCACATTCTTTTTTGCTGCGGTGGCGCCCTTGTCAGGAAGCGACACCACCTGCATCTACCGCGCGTAATAAACGCCGCGTTGCGTTAGCACTCCCACCCCGGGAGTGCCAAAACAGGAGATAGGTTTGTCCTCCTCCTGAGTCAAGAAATGTGGAAAACTTTCTTCAACCTTTAATTTTCACTCACAGGGAGTCGCACCATGGGACAAATCATCACACTTAAGGCTGCGGATGGGCACGAATTTTCAGCCTATGAAGCTGGCCATGCCGACATGCCCTATGCACTGGTTGTGGTGCAGGAAATTTTTGGCGTGAACAGCCATATCCGGCATGTGTGCGACACATTTGCCGAGCATGGTTTCCACGTTATTGCCCCTGCATTGTTTGACCGTGCCGAGCCGGGTGTGGAGCTGGGCTACGAAAAAGCTGATATTCAGACTGGTCTGGCGCTGCGTAGCCGTATTCCGCTGGCGGAAACGCTGCTGGATCTGGAGGCTGCCTCGGCTGCGCTGAATACCGCAAAGGTTGGCATTCTCGGCTATTGCTGGGGTGGCCTGCTGGCGTGGGAAGCGGCCTCCCAGACTAACAGTTTCGCGGTTGCCGTCGGCTGGTATGGCGCCGGCATTGCAGCACGTATTAATGAGACTCCACGCTGCCCTGTTCAGCTTCATTTTGGTGAAGCCGACACCACCATTCCACACACAGATGTGAGTACCATTCGCTCCGCTCATCCTGAGATTGAAATTTATATGTATGACGGAGCAGGGCACGGCTTTGGCTGCTCACAGCGGGCTTCGTTTGATCTGGATGCCTACGAACTGGCGCAGAAGCGCAGTGTTGCCTTTCTGGAAGCGCATCTGCGGTCTCACGCCGGACACAGAGCACCGGCAGAGGGTATTTTGATTGACAAGACCGCATCTTCGTGACCCGATAAGTACATCCTGTAACCGGTCATATGGTTGTCCGGTAGGAGATATCAGGGAAAGTTACCCGCCTATGCCGACCGGTACAGTTAAATGGTTTAATGCCACTAAAGGCTTTGGTTTCATCGCACCTGACGATGGGGGCAAGGATGTCTTCGTTCATATCACAGCTGTGCAGGCTGCTGGTCTGCGTGGTCTGAATGAGAACGAGAAAGTCTCATACGAACTCGTGACCGAGCGTGGTAAAGTTGCTGCGACTGAACTTAAGCCGATCTAAGTCGGCTTAAGACGAAGGGCCACAAAGCCCGGACGTGCGTTTTGGTCTGCCTGTTTGGTCTGCTTATTGGGGTCCAGCTGGCAGCCGGACTGCGCGATTTTACAAAAATGCTCTGATTTCCCGCGCTACATCTGCCAGCCCCAGACGCCTGACTTCCGCTCCGGGGGGGAACGCTGACAGCAGGCGAGACGGCGTGCGACGATCCAGCAGCACAAAGACACCTTTATCTGACTGGCTTCTGATGAGCCGTCCAAATGCCTGCCGCAACCGCAGGCGCGCAATGCGGTCATCATATCCCGTGGTGTCACCTCCTGAGAGGTGAATACGGCGTTCTCTGTGCAGAATGTCCGGACGCGGCCACGGCACCCGCTCAAACACAACCAGACGCAGGGCATTGCCCGGAACGTCTACCCCGTCGCGCATGGCATCCGTGCCCAGCAGGCAGGCATGTTCCTCTGTGCGGAAAATATCCACCAGCGTTGCGTTATCCATTGCGTCGACATGCTGGGCATAAAGCGGGAGCCCCTGATCTTCCAGCGCTGGAGCGATGCGACTATGCACGCCGCGTAACCGGGAAATGGCGGTAAACAGGCCCAGTCCGCCGCCGCCGGAGGCTTCAAACAAAGTGCGATAGGCTGCGGCCAGATCGGCAATGCTGGCGTGGTCCACATCCGTGACAATGAAGGTGCGCGTCTGCCGCGCGTAATCAAACGGACTGGTCAGACTGGCGCGAATGGCCGGAGAGGGGAAGTGATTGGCTCCGGTACGGGCTTCTGCCGCTTCCCACGCACGCTCGGCTTCCTCGCTTTCCGGCTCATCCTGTCCATGCGGCGTGTCTGACTGATCGCGCAGCGTGGCGGATGTGATGAGCATCCCCTGCGCAGGCATAGCCATGACAGCAGCAAAAGGAATGGTCGGGTCCAGCCAGTGGCGGTGGAGACCGACATCATGTTCGCCGGGGCGCTGCTGTTGCCGCCTGTCCAGCCGGATGAAGTGAATGTGGGTTGGCGTGGTATCGGCAGGTGGTGGCTGGTCCAGAGCATCGAGCATGGAAATCCATGCATCCAGCCGCGTGATGGCGCGCCGACGGAGACCGCGCACCATGGCTTCAATGCGGCCACGAGTCACGCTGTCCAGAGAGTCCGCATCATCCTGCAAGCGGGCCTGTAGACGCTCCGCAAGTGTGCGCAATGGTTCAGCAATCCGGCTAAGTGCACGCGCCAAGGCTTGCCCGGATTCTGGAAGGTCCGGGATAAGCGGATGCAGATCACATTCCAGAGCCCCATACTGATGTGTCTGCCGCCGGTCCTCGCTGCGTGCCAGCACTTGTTGGCGGAGGAGGCGGAGGAAGCTCTCGGTCGGGTTTTCCAGCACCGGTTCCGGAAGAATGGGCTGTGGCGGAAAAAGCGCGTCCGGGTCATCAATCGGGGGTGGCTCGGGTGGTGATGTCTCGGACGACTCAGCATCCGCCAGTCTGGCAGACCAGCCGGGAGCGGGCAGGGCATGAGCCGCCATGAGGGCCGCATCCAGCGGGGCTTCCAGCTTGGGGAACCCAACCACCAGATCATCCAGTCGTCGTTTCAGGCCACGGGCGCGGGAGCGACGGCCTTCAGCCCCCAGCAGCCAGCGGCGAAGCTCGGCGGCTTCCAGCCCGGAGAGTTCGGCAGAAAACGCGCCATCGGCTGCGTCGGCCAGATGATGGCCTTCGTCAAAGATATAACGGGAGGGGGTGGCATCTTCTTCCGTTTCTTCGGAATTGTCGCCCATAGCCGCCTGTGCATACGCCGCCTGCGACATGACCAGGGCATGGTTGGCAATGACCAGATCTGCCTCCCGCGCCCGGCGGGTGGTGTGTTCCACAAAGCAGCGCTGATAATGCGGGCAGGCCCCGTGAATACATTCGCCACGCCGGTCCGCAACGCCAAACACGCTTCCCTGACCATACAGATCGCCAAACCAGCCGGGCAGATCGCCTCCCAGCAGATCACCATCTGCGGTGGCGCGGGTCCAGCGGGCCAGCATGGCAAGGGCGATGGTCACACCTGCCGGGCGGGAGGCGGCACTATTGACGGCCTCTTCCATGTTCAGCAGGCAGAGATAATTTTCCCGGCCTTTACGCAGTACAATATGGTGGCGTCGCGTCGCGTCATCGGGGAAAAGCCGATGCGTTTCCTGTTCAATCTGGCGTTGCAGATGGCGCGTGTAGGTGCTGATCCACACGCTGCCGCCGTTGCGTTGCGCCCAGACGCTGGCTGGGGCGATATAGCCAAGGGTTTTGCCTGTTCCTGTTCCGGCTTCCGCCAGCACCACCGCAGGATTGCCGCGATGCGTGCGGGGTTCAAATGCCGCGGTGGAAACGCTGGCAAAATCAGCCTGACCAGCCCGGCTTTCCGAGCCTTCGCCCAGCAAGGTTCGCAGCCGTGTGCGGGCTTCTGCCGGGGTAATGGGGTGCGAGGCTGGTGGCGGGCGTGGGGCGACATCTTCCCATTTAGGCAGAACGCGCCAGACGCGCAGGGCGTCACCCGGTTGCAGAGCGTCTTCTGGCAGATTGCCCTTGCCGTCTAGCTTGTCTGGCAGGCCCAATGTTTCGGCTACGGTGCCAGCCCATGGCCATCCCGCCTGTGCCAGCCGAACGGTCAGGGCGGCCAGCATCTCGCCAAAAGGCCCTGATTTCTGGCGGGCCAGTTCCGCCAGCATGGTCTCGACGAGTAAGGGGAGAAGGTCCGCTTCGGCGCGGCCAATCCGGTCCTCTTCTACTCCGAGTGCTAATGCCAGCCCACGTGGTGTCGGGGCTGCTGTACGAGCCGGGTAGACAAAGGTGAAGAGCTCCAGCAGGTCCAGCCAGGGGGAGGGCTGGCCGGGAGGCGGCAGGTCCAGCTTGCGCGCAACGGAAGGCGCGTGAACCACCAGCGGGCAGGGTATGCTGCTTAGCCGGGCGCAGAGTTCTGATGCGGAGAGTGTAAGAAACTCACCGTCTTCTGTCAGAAGGGAGAAGCCACGATGATGCGCCGTAACGGCGGGCGCGTCGTGTGCAGAGGGGAAGGACGCCTGCATGGAGGTTCCACCTTACGCAATCTGCGGTGTGTGGCTAGGGGGTGTTAAAAAAGGGAGCCAGTTCAGGCTGAGCAGGCTCCCTTCTGGAAAACTTTAGGAGGCGTTTTTCAGGCTGTCTGCTACAATCTCCAGCAGCTTGCTGTGCATGTAGCCATTGCCTGCCACGATCATGACGTCATCCGGCATGTCATCCAGATCCAGCCCGGCCGGATCTGTCACCTGACCACCTGCTTCACGCAGGATCAGGATACCGGCAGCGCAATCCCACGGCTTGATGCCGAATTCCCAGTAGCCTTCGTACCGGCCAGCGGCGACCCATGCGAGGTCCAGTGCGGCTGCGCCAAAGCGACGGATACCGGCAACGCGCGGCATGAGGTTCCCCATGACGCGGGCAAACGGCAGGCGCTGGCGGGCAGGCACTTTTGCAAACGGGATACCGGTTGCAAAAACGGCTTCCTGCATGTCACGACGGGCAGAGACACGGATGCGGCGTTCGTTGAGGAATGCGCCCGTGCCTTTTTCCGCCCAGAACATTTCGTTAGCAGCCGGGTTGTAGACCAGAGCGGCAGCCAGTTCGATCTTGCCGTCCGGCAGCCGGCGCTGGAGGCCAATGGAGATAGCCCAGTGCGGAATGCCGTGCAGGAAGTTGGTGGTGCCGTCCAGCGGGTCCACAATCCAGCGCCACGTCCAGTTGTCACCACCGGATTTTCCAGATTCCTCCATCAGGAAGGCATAGCCCGGGCGAGCCCGTTCCAGCTCTTCACGCAGGGTCTGTTCTGCACGCAGGTCTGCCTGAGAAACAAAGTCACCCGGCCCCTTGATGCTTACCTGAAGCTGCTCGACTTCATTGAAATCGCGCAGGAGACGCTTTGCTGCCTTCTGGGCGGCAGTTTGCATCACCATCATGACGGGGGAAAGACGCATGGCCACTATGTTTTGTCCTGTCTGGAGTAATGCGGAAGATCAGTCTTTGGCGCGTTCGACGTAAGAGCCGTCTTCAGTCCGGACGACAATGCGTTCACCGGCTTCAATGAAGGGCGGCACCATGGTCTTTACACCATTGGAGAGTTTGGCAGGCTTGTAGGAGGAGCTGGCCGTCTGGCCTTTGACCACCGGATCAGCCTCAACAACTTCCAGCGTGACCTGCGGCGGCAGATCGATCCCAACCGGGTCGCCTTCCACAAGGTGGATGTTGATGGTCATGTTGTCCTGCAGGAACGGTGCCTGATCACCCAGCAGATCGACCGGAATCATGGTCTGCTCGAACGTTTCAGGGTCCATCAGCACGAGGGATTCACCGTCGGTATAGGAATACAGATATTCCTTGTCCTCGGTCATCAGGCGCTCGACACTGTCAGCTGTACGCCAGCGTTCGTTGGTTTTGTTGCCCGTCTTGAGGTCGCGCATTTCCACCTGAATGAAAGCGCCACCCTTGCCGGGGGTAATGATCTGCTGTTTGAGCACCGTCCAGCGACGGCCATCATGCTCGATGACCTGTCCGGCCCGGATCAGGTTCGCCTGCTGTTTCATAACTCGTCCCTGAATGGATGGATGTAAGGACCGGGCTTTTACAACTCCAAACGCCTTAGAGCAAGCCGAGCGAAGACAAACAACCCCGACAAAAGCCATTTTCACCCGCTGGACAGGCAACGCGAGCATAGTTATAAGGCTTTCAATCTGATGCAGGAAGGGTGGCCGAGTGGTTGAAGGCTCCAGTCTTGAAAACTGGCGTGCGGGTAACCGTACCGTGGGTTCGAATCCCACCCCTTCCGCCATCAGAGGCAAATCCAATGAAGTCAATGACGTATAAGCAGAGTTCGGTTGCTCAACCTACCGTGTCGATGGTGGTCCTGCGGTAGTTCTTCTATGACCAAGAGGGACGCTGAAGTGTTTGGATTGAAACGTGCAGCCAGTGGCCTGTGGTCCGCTCGGCTCTCCATTCCTCGTGATCGCTGGCAGGATGTCGGACAGGCTGATGGAACGAAGTCTGGCATCCGGCAGGAGTTCCTGAAGTCTCTTCAGACCCATGATAAGCAGGAAGCTGTGAAGCGGCGAGGTCCGGCTCTGGATGCCCTCCGCAGTCAGGGGAATGGTAGGCTGGAAGCTATCGGCAAGAAGCCACTGTCAGGCGACTGGGAGCCAGACTGGGCAACACCTGAGAAAGCGATAGAAGCAGGTCTGCGCTATCGTCAGCAGATTGAGCAGGCTTCAGACGACTATGACCCGGCAGAAGGTCTTAATCCCGGTGAGGCTGCTGAGGGTGCCCCTGAAAGTGAGCGTGAGCATGTCAGGTCCGCTGTGACCGATCTTGTTCTGGAAGCCTCAGAGAAGCTGCCTTCACCGGCTGACGGCACACGCTATTTCAAGACTGTCATGGGTGTGGTGGACGGCACCACAACGCCACTGGGGCCACTGCTGGACCGCTGGGCAACTGAGAGGCCGAACCATTAGCAAGGCAGCTTTGCCGATGGATAAAACGGCCATCAAGCAGTTCTCTGTGTATCTGGTAGAGCATGAAAGCCTGCGGGTCGGTGGCACGATTAAAGACTCGGTGCAGCTTCTCAGAGCTAAAGGGCTGGAAAGCCTTGAACCAAGGGTGCTGGGCGGTTTCTCGGAGTGGTTGCTCGACAGTGCGGGACTGAATCCCAAGACCGTGGCAACGCGCCTTAGCTACATGAAGATGTTTTGGGATTGGTGCATTCGCAAACACATTATCTCTGGTCCAAATTCCTAGGGCGGTGCCATCCTTGTCTGATGGCCTTTGCTCTTCGGACAGGGAGCAGAGACAACGAGCAGTGCAAGCTGCAAGGAACTAGGTTACTAGGCACAGGCATCATTTTTTTAAGGTAGAAAGTAAGTGGTGCGGCGATATAGATCGCTTACATGCATGTAAGGGCATATCTGTGTGCCGTGAAGTTCTCCGCATCAATTATCGGATGCTTTGAATGGCTATAAGGCTCTGGTAGGGGCATAAGAATCCGGTCGAAAACGCCTATACTAACGAAAGAAACGATTGTATAATGTCTTGTGCAGGCCCTAGCCTTTCAAGGCGTCTTTCTACTGAAGTCCGTTTCGAATGCGTTAAATAATCCTAGTTAGTAATCGTGGGCTTTCCAAGTGTAGAGGAGTAGCCAGCTTAAGCAGGCTTGCAAGTGATTTTTATTGTTAATATTATGGTATAATAATTAAGTAAATACATAAAAAATTTTCAGAATGTGGAGAGATTATGTGGCCTATCTTTTCAAAGTCTCAAAAAAGTTGTATGGTTTCTTAATTTTAAAATAAAATGTCCGAGAGTGTAATGCCAAAAGTTATAGACTGTTTTTCATTTTTCAATGAATATGACTTGCTTGAGATGCGACTTGAAGAGTTGGATCCAATTGTCGACTATTTTGTTATATGTGAGGCAAGGTACACTTATACAGGGAAAGAAAAAGAATTAAATTTTTTAAAAAATGAAAAAAAATATGCAAAATATGCAAAGAAAATAATTCATATAGCCATTGAAAAATTCCCTGAAGGATTGACGGCGGCAGAAATTGACGCATATCAGCGTGAAGAAATGATGAAGGAAATTCGGAAATTTGAGCCGGACGACCTTATAATGCACTCCGATGTTGATGAAATACCGAGAGTCGATTCTGTAAAAAAAGCAATAGATTTTGATGGCATAACGTTTTTCGTTATGGATATGTATCAATATTATTTTAATATGCGTGAAAGGACAAATTGGGATAGTGCTTATGCTGTAAAAGCAAAGTATTTCTCTATGCTTCTTGAGGACGGAAATCAAAAAAATATACGTGATTTACAAGTGAAAGATTTTCAAGGTTTAATATTAAAGAATATTCCCCCATATCTTTTAACTTTTTTACGGTATGACTTTAGGCGAAAACTTAATGAGTATAAGATACCAGTACAGGCAGAAAAAAATGCTGGGTGGCATTTTACGAATATTGGCGATTTAGATTTTCTTGAGAAAAAATTTCAATCGTATGCGCATGCTGGTGATCCATGGCCCTCTCTTATGCAAGACAAAAGAAGGATGAAACAGCAAATTGATATTGGCGTGAGAATTTTCCAATTTGAGAATTTGGCAGAGTATGTAGAGGTTGATGAAACATTTCCAGCATATATTTATCGGAATAGAAAAGCGTTATCTCAAAAAGGTATGCTGCGCAATATGTATGAAGCATACAAAAATTTACAAAAAATGTACGTAAAAATGAGGAGAGATTTTTGTCTTAATGATATTCGCAGTAAAGAGGTTAAAGAAGATTTTTGTTATCTTACCCCCTTGAATTTTCTGAATTTAGCATTGTGTGATACCAATTCTCGCCCTGTTGATATACATAAGCTGCCTATATCGCAGCCCAAGGGTATTTTATTAAGTGCCCATAAAAAAGCGACGCAAAGCTCTATTTGTGAATGGTCTTGTTTCCCTAATGTTGTGTCGGATGCTACCAATGCATTGATAGGGAATCCTACAGGTCATTTTAGCTGTCATACAGATCTCGAAGAAAATCCATGGTGGGCTGTTGATTTGGCAGAAGTGAAAAGTATTTTCGAAATAAGAGTTTTTAATAGAGTATTTCCATTATCTGAAAGTAATTCTATAAAAAAACGTTTGCAAACAATCCAAATTTCTGTTTCAGACAATGGAAAAGTATATAGAACAATCTATCTTCACGATGCCGATGAAATGATTGGAGGCGTTGACGGAACGCCACTTATTGTGTTGCCCAAAAGAGATATTCAGGCTCGATTTGTGAAAATTTCTTTGAATGAACGTCAGTGTTTGCATTTGGATAAAGTCTTTGTGTATGGGGTCTAGCTGAACAGTTATAACCTAAACGTATTGGCTGCAGCGATTTGGAGGGATCGAAGAGCCGTTGGTTGATGCGCTTAACTCGTGATTTCAGGGCGGGGGGGCGTGCTGATTGAAGGTGGAGGGTTCGAAAAACCCCTTGGCTCTGAGTTGCTCTGTGTGCTTCCATTTCTTCGGCGTTGATTGGGGGATTACATGAAGCAGTCTGGTTTCTTTGATGTTGAAGAGCGGCTTGCCCGGTTGAGCGGGCTTGGCGATCAGCTTGAAGCGTTTTCCCGAACTGTGGATTTTGAGGTGTTCCGCCCTGATCTGGAGAAGGCTCTGGCCTATTCGGATGGAAGCAAAGGCGGGTGTCCGCCCTTTGATCCNTGGAGGGTTCGAAAAACCCCTTGGCTCTGAGTTGCTCTGTGTGCTTCCATTTCTTCGGCGTTGATTGGGGGATTACATGAAGCAGTCTGGTTTCTTTGATGTTGAAGAGCGGCTTGCCCGGTTGAGCGGGCTTGGCGATCAGCTTGAAGCGTTTTCCCGAACTGTGGATTTTGAGGTGTTCCGCCCTGATCTGGAGAAGGCTCTGGCCTATTCGGATGGAAGCAAAGGCGGGTGTCCGCCCTTTGATCCGGTTCTGATGCCAAAACGGTCTGGCTGTTCCGTGAGCGTCTGACACAGGCGGGTGCGGTCGATGGTCTGTTCAATCGCTTTGATGCAACACTGGTGGCTGCTCCAAAGCAGCGCAATACGAACGCTGAGAAAGCGGATCTCCGGGCAGGACGTATTCCAGAAGACTGGCAGGACAAGCCCGCAAAGATGTCGCACAAGGATCGTCATGCACGATGGACACTTAAGTTCACGAAGGCGAAGCGGCAGGACGATGGAACCATACCGTCGAGCGATCTCGCCATCCCGTTCTTTGGCTACAAATCCCACGTCTCCATCGACCGGAARTTTMGGYTSATCCGAAAATGGAAGACGACGGATGCCGCCGCCAGTGATGGTGCSMGAYTRWGMGAGGGGCTGTTAGATAAAACCAATACGGCCTCAAGCGTTTGGGCTGATACAGCTTATCGCTCGAAAGCGAATGAGGACTTCATGGAAAAGCATGGCTTTGTCTCGAAGGTTCACAGGAAAAAGCCGCATCTCAAGCCTATGCCATGACATACCCAAAGATCCAACGCCGGAAAATCCGTTATCCGGTCGCGTGTCGAGCATGTTTTTGCCGATCAGAAATCGCAGACAGGACTGTTCGTCCGAACCGTAGGCATAACGCGAGCCACCATGAGGATCGGGCTGGCCAATATCGTCTATAATATGCGCCGATTTCCCCTCCTGGAGCGGAGTAACGCCGCCGCGTAGCAATCCAGAGCATGAAACCATCACTCTGCTCAAAACGCAGAGCGAAAATCAGCTCCAGGAACTA
>NZ_JACRVS010000038.1:0-27446 GCF_018811985.1 Acetobacter sp. P5B1
GCCTCGGTGAACCGCTCCACGTTCCGCCGATAGTGACTGGCAATATCCGGATGCACATTGGGAACATCAGGTGGGGCTTCACGCAGGCGAGCCACTATGTCCGCCTTCTGCCCCTCAAGGCTGACCAGTCGTGTTTTCATCGAAGGCTGATACATCCCGTCCTCAATTGCCGCCATAATTCCGGCAATGCCTCGCTCGACCTTCCCGAGCGCCTTACGATCAGCAGCACTCTGCACACGCCATGTCTGGTTAAGACGCTTCACTTCCTTTGCAAAAGCCTGAACGGCCTCGGCAACCACCTCGGAAGTCACCAGACGCTCTTGTAGCCCAGAAAGAACCCGAGCCTCGGCTTTCTCACGCATGATCGTCCGGTTATTCTCGCAAGTTCCCCGGCGAGAATGGTTCAAACACCCAAACCGCCCATTTACGATGATSCCAATCTTTCCACCGCAACACCCGCATGAGAGCAACCCTGACAGGAGCGACATAGGCCGATTTGCCAGGTGCAACCGCCGTGCTCGACCTTCTCGCGTATTCACAAGGCACGGACCGACTTTGGCAGCAATCTCCTTCTGGCGCGCCCGCACGGCTTGCCACAGATCGTCAGGGACTATCCTGAGTTCCGGCACTTCGGTCCTGATCCACAGATGTTCTGGATTGGGCCTGGAAACGCGCTTGTCGGTAATCGGGTCCTTGATAAAACGTTGCCGATTCCACACAATGACTCCCGCATATAATTCGTTATTTACGATCCCGGTTCCCCGCGACAGATGACCTCGGATGGTTGTGTCACTCCAGGCACGGCCTTTCGGACCAGGAACCCCCTCCCCATTTAATTCCACCGCAATAGATCTGGGGCTTCGTCCTGCCGCGAAAGCTCGAAAAATACGACAAACGACTTCAGATTCCTCAGTTATAATTTCCCGATCACCCCGGACGGGTTCGAAATTAGCATCAACCTTCTTGAGCGCCCGATAGCCATAGCACAGGCCTCCTCCAGACTTNGGTTCCCCGCGACAGATGACCTCGGATGGTTGTGTCACTCCAGGCACGGCCTTTCGGACCAGGAACCCCCTCCCCATTTAATTCCACCGCAATAGATCTGGGGCTTCGTCCTGCCGCGAAAGCTCGAAAAATACGACAAACGACTTCAGATTCCTCAGTTATAATTTCCCGATCACCCCGGACGGGTTCGAAATTAGCATCAACCTTCTTGAGCGCCCGATAGCCATAGCACAGGCCTCCTCCAGACTTACCTTTCATCACCCGGCCCAAAAGCCCACGGTGCGTGTTCCGGGCGATAGTTTTGATGTACAGAGCGTTCATCGTTCCCTTGAGACCAACATGAAGTTCGTTGATCTCGCCCTCCGCCAAAGTGATGATGGCGATGCCTTCGAAGGAAAGACGCTTGAACAATGTTGCGACGTCCGCCTGGTCTCGCGAAATGCGATCCAGCGCCTCAGCCAGTACAACATCGAACGCTCCCGCCTGCGCATCGCGCAAGAGGGCCTGAATGCCGGGCCTTAAAGTCATCCCGGAGCCAGAAATAGCAGCATCATGATAACTACCGATCACCGCCCACTTCTCACGCATCGCGAATTCCTCGCATAGCCGGAACTGATCTTCGATTGAACTGGCGCTTTGTTTATCAGTCGAATACCGCGCATAGTATACTACACGTGTCATTTTAGGGTTTCCTCGATTTTCTGGGAATTATCGGACAAAGCGCCGTTGTCGTTAGCTGCCCGATAAGAGGCGAAATACTCCCGTGCCATTCTCCGACCGATAAGCCTGGCAACTGCATAGACCGCTGCTTGAGCGGCTTTTTCGACACCTTCTGGTGTCAGATTGTCATTTGCGGATATCAGATCCGGTGTGGGATTTTCATGAGTCTGCGTCACTGTTTTTCCCCTGCGAAAAGCGTGACATCACTATTGCACACCAGCCTGTGGCAGCCTCAAAAGGGCACGCTACCTCAATTTCATATGCCACGAAAAAGTGATCGAAAATTCTTGATATTTTTTGTCTTTATTTTCAGCATATTGCGCGTTTTTTCGCGACGATTGGGTGCTATGGAACACCCCTTCCAAGAATCGAAATTTAGAGCAAAATCCGAACCTCTGAAGAGACGGGCCAGCCGTCATGGGCTGACCCGTGTCACCGGATAAACGCTATCCGCTAATGTCTCTATTTTTCCTTCGGTAATTCATTCTTAAACAGGAATGAGTTACGCATATTTTGCSCGCTCAATAGCCTGACGCACCCGCTCTGTCTGCGCGGACACATTGCAGACCTCATCGATATGGATCACCTCTACAGGTGCGACTCCCATGTAACGCATCAGACGCTCCTCAATGCCAATACGGAATTTCTCAGCATTTTCAGAGACCGACTGCCCGGCACTCGTAACGGTCCCGGCAACCTCAATGTACACTGTAGGGTGCCCTTTGAAATAAAGACCGAAGTCGGCAAATCCTCTGTTTCCCAACTCCCGAATGGGTGGCTGAACCATAATCGTGAGGCCGCTTTCCTGTTCTTGCAGCAAGCGCCGATAAACAGCCAGTTCCACAATGGAGCCGATCCGGTAGTTATTGACGCGAACCTGCTCCTGCCAAGCAGGGAGATCCCGATAATACGCTGTCACACGCTGACGAAAGGTGCGCCATAAGGCCTTGTCGCGGTTATATCGGGCAACCAGTTCGTGGCCTCCATCACAGAACTCCAGCATCTGCGGCGTCGGCGTCACCAGCAGATCATGAGAGAGCTGCGCGTAACGCTCAATGTCATTCGGGCGGAAAAAACCAGTAAACATCCAGGCTGGAAGAGCATTATTAAAACGATCATTGTTCGGTAAAGCGGGTGTCATTTGAAGTGTCCGTAAGGTGGACGCACGTTCCCCATTGCTCAGCGAGCATTCTGAGAACAAGCGTGTATTATGAAAAGGGAAAGTTAAGCTGTAGCGGCTTACTGCTCATTCGCAGCATTGGCTTCAGTCATCGCGGAAAGAGGCATCACTCCCCAGCACCCTGTTGGCAACCAGCCTGACCTTCTGGCCAACCATACGCGTCAGAATGACCGTCCCTTCCAGGACACTGTCATCCACGTTACCAGCAAGAGCCTCACTGACAGCAAAATCAAGCAGCCGGTGCAGGGCGACAATTTGCATGAGGTCCACCTCAGTGGCGGACGAAATCGTAGTACGATCAGACATTGTTTTCTCTCGTTCAAAGCATGAAGGAACGAGACGCACCACCCCAATCCTCACTNCCCAGCACCCTGTTGGCAACCAGCCTGACCTTCTGGCCAACCATACGCGTCAGAATGACCGTCCCTTCCAGGACACTGTCATCCACGTTACCAGCAAGAGCCTCACTGACAGCAAAATCAAGCAGCCGGTGCAGGGCGACAATTTGCATGAGGTCCACCTCAGTGGCGGACGAAATCGTAGTACGATCAGACATTGTTTTCTCTCGTTCAAAGCATGAAGGAACGAGACGCACCACCCCAATCCTCACTCCCCAACGATACAGGGAACAAAATCCTCTGGGGAATTTGGGGTCATGCGCCTCACAACGCACACCCCGAAAAATGACACCTTCACACCCCGTCATCAGGGCGCACCGTAGGTGCAAGAGCGCTGGAAGCGGAGAAAAAGAGCGGCTTTGATTTTTGCGTCGCAAAAATGCCGCGATAGAACAAAAAAAACGTAGCGATTTCATATGCATAACGGAGTGTGCATATGAAATTGAGGTAGCGTGCCCTCACACACCCAAAAGCCAGGACAAGCCGAAAAACGGGGAAATGGCTGTTTTCTGCCGTTTTTCAGGACTCATGACATCAATGACGCCTTGCGTGACAGCTGTCATGGCCCCGTCATGACGGCTGCAATGACAGCTTCTGACAGTGTCACTGGCCCCATGACGCCATTTGAGGTGGCGTCATGACGCCGTCATTCTGGCACTTAAGGGAGCACCAAAGGTACGATAGAAATGACACCCACGTGACACCGTCATGACGTGTCATAACCCAAGAAAGACAAAATTTACGGGAGCGTTTCTCTGCACGAAAGCTGATGGCAAAAACCTGTTGACGGTGTCCTCCCAATCGCCTACCAAAATCACATGAAACTAAATGGCGCACAGAAAATGGATCTGGCAGCAGTCGCCAGCATCTCGGCGGGGCACCCGTTCAGAGGACGGATTGACCCCGTTGCGGGTGCGGAAACAGCTGTCGTGCAGATGCGGGACACCTCACCTTCCGGCGTGGACTGGACGTCCTGCGTGCGCACCGAGATAACCGGACGGCGTGAGCCGGACTGGCTGCGTCCGGACGACATTCTCTTCCCTGCCCGTGGCAATGTGTCTCAGGCAGTTCTGATCGATGAGCGCATTGGCAGCCTTCAGGCTGTCGCCGCTCCGCACTTCTTTCTGCTGCGCGTGTCGCGTCCAGACGTGCTGCCCGCCTATCTGGCATGGTGGCTCAATCAGGAACCGGCGCAGCGGCATCTGGAACAGAACGGACAGAGTTCCACCCTTGTGCGCAACATCGCCCGACCGGTGCTGGAGGCCACCCCCGTTATGCTGCCTCCCCTACCTCGACAGGAACATATTGTGGGCCTGGCCAACGCCATGCAGCGCGAGGAAGACTTTCTCCAACGCCTGCGCCAGACCAACCAGCAGATCATGACCGGTCTTGCAAGAGACCTTCTGGCTGACTGATATTTCTTGCATATATTGAAACAGGATTTGACTTCGTGACCGAACAGATTTCTCAAGACACCATCAACAAGGCGCTCTGGAGTGCCTGCGATACCTTTCGTGGCACCGTCAGCCCTGACACCTACCGCGATTACGTGCTGACCATGCTGTTCCTGAAATACATCTCCGATGTCTGGCAGGACCATTATGACGGCTACAAAAAGGAATATGGTGACAATCCGGACCTGATCGAAGCGATGCTTCAGCAGGAACGCTTTGTTCTGCCGAAAGGTGCTGATTTCTACACCCTCTACAAAGAGCGCAACGCCCCCGGTAATGGCGAACGGATTGATAAAGCCCTGCACGCCATTGAAGAAGCCAACGGCACCAAGCTGAAGGACGCGGGCAAAAGCGTGTTTCAGGACATCAGCTTCAATTCAGACAAGCTGGGTGATGAAAAGCAGAAGAACACCATCCTGCGGCATCTGCTGGAAGATTTTCACAAACCGGATCTAAACCTGCGCCCTTCTCGCGTGGGCAATCTGGATGTGATCGGCAATGGCTATGAGTTTCTCATCAAGAACTTCGCCGCCAGTGGCGGGCAGAAGGCGGGCGAGTTCTATACCCCGCCGGAAGTCAGTGAACTGCTGGCCCGTATTCTGAGCCCTCAGCCGGGTGAGAGTATTTGTGACCCGGCCTGTGGTTCGGCCTCCCTGCTCATGAAGTGCGGCAAACAGGTGACGCAGAACCACAACGGCAGCAAGGACTACGCCCTGTATGGGCAGGAAGCCATTGGCTCCACGTGGTCCTTCGCCAAGATGAACATGTTCCTGCATGGCGAGGACAACCATCGCATTGAATGGGGCGACACCATCCGCAACCCCAAGCTGCTGGATGATAAAAACCACCTGATGCGCTTTGACGTGGTGACAGCCAACCCACCTTTCAGCCTCGACAAGTGGGGCCATGACGAGGCGGAGCAGGACGTGCATCACCGCTTTGCCCGTGGCGTGCCGCCCAAGACCAAGGGCGATTACGCCTTTATCCTACATATGATTTCCACCCTGAAAGACCGCACGGGCCGCATGGGCGTGGTGGTGCCGCATGGGGTGCTGTTCCGGGGCAGTTCTGAAGGCAGGATCCGCCAGAAGCTGATTGAGGAAAACCTGCTGGATGCCGTGATCGGCCTGCCGGAAAAGCTGTTCTTTGGCACGGGGATTCCGGCCGCCATCCTGATCTTCCGCAAGGACCGAAAGACGAAGGACGTGCTGTTCATTGACGCCAGCCGCGAGTTCAAAGCGGGCAAGAACCAGAACGTGCTGACCGAAGAGAACATCACCAAGATTGTTGAGACCTACCGCGCCCGCAAGGACGTGGACAAATACGCCCACCTCGCCACACCGGACGAGATCAGGGAGAACAACTACAACCTGAACATTCCGCGTTATGTCGATACGTTTGAGGAAGAAGCGGAAATCGACCTGAACGCCGTGCGCAAGGAACGAGCGGAAATCAAGACGGAACTGGCCAAACTGGAAGCCCAGATGGACGCCTATCTGAAGGAGCTGGGTTATGCTTCCTGAAGATTGGAAAAAACGATCTGTTGCAGAAGTCTGTCGATCCGTTTCTGTGGGCGTTGTTATTAAACCATCACAATATTACGTCTCTGCAAGCGAAGGCATTAAAGCTTTTCGTTCAGCCAATGTGAAAGAAGGTCAGGTCAACAACTCAGACTGGGTCTATTTTTCTCACAAAGGCCACAATGAAAATAAAAAAAGTGAGTTGAAAACTGGGGATGTTCTGGTCGTTCGTACAGGCTATCCCGGCACAGCTTGCGTGGTAACTCCGCAATATGCTGGCTGCAATGCGATCGATGTCGTAATAGCTCGCCCTGACATACAAAAAATCATCCCTACTTACCTCTGTCTTTTTACCAACTCAGAATATGGAAAATCACAGGTTGCTAACCTCCAAGGAGGAATGGCTCAGAAACATTTAAATGTAGGAGCTTATCAGCAAGTTGAGATTCCACTCCCCCCTCTCCCCGAACAGAAGAAGATCGCGGCGATCCTCTCGACGTGGGATCGTGCGATCGATGGGACTGAGAAGCTTCTGGCCAACAGCCAGCAGCAGAAAAAAGCCCTTATGCAGCAACTCCTCACAGGCAAAAAACGCCTGTCGGGGTTCACGGGGGAGTGGAAGAAAGTCTCTTTAGAAAAGACCGGAAAAATTGTCTCTGGCGGCACACCCGATACCACAGTGCCCGCTTATTGGGATGGAGATGTGCTTTGGCTCACGCCTACCGATGTCACATCGTTAAGAGGGAAATACGTTGATGATACAAAGCGAAAAATAACACAGACGGGAATTAAAGACAGCTCAACCATTTTGTTACCAGTAGGCTCCTTGCTTGTTTGTACACGCGCCACGATTGGTTATATGGCGATTGCCAAGAAACCCATTACAACTAATCAAGGCTTCAAAAATATCGTATTTAATAAATTATTCCTTCCCGAGTTTGTCTATTACTTTCTGTGCACTCAGAAGCATGAAATACAGCGCCTGGCCTCTGGGTCAACATTTGCCGAAATATCTAAAAAAGACTTCGGCAAAATACACATCAGCGCGCCCCTACTCCCCGAACAAAAAGCCATCGCCGCTGTCCTGACCACCGCTGACGAAGAACTCGCTGCCCTTGAATCCGACCTCGCCCGTCTGCGTCAGGAAAAGAAAGCCCTGATGCAGCAGCTTCTCACGGGCAAACGCCGCGTGACAGTCGATTAAGGTATTTCAGCTTACAGGATATTTGAACATCATGGTTTCTGTCCCGAAATTTCAGGAAGAATACAGCGCCAAGCTTCCCGCACTGGCGTTGCTCAGCACCCTCGGCTGGCGGTTTCTGCCACCATCCGAGGCGCTGGCCCTGCGGGGCGGCAAGCAGAGTGCCGTGGTGCTCGCCCCTCTCCTGCGGGCGGAACTGAAAAAGCGGCGCTTTACGTTTGAAGGACAGGAGCACGCCCTGTCCGATCAGGCGATCGAACGGCTTGTCTCCGTCGTCACGCAGCCGGACTTTGTCTCCGGCCTGCGCGATGCGAATGACAAGATGACCACGCATCTGCTGTTCGGAATTGTTGCACATGAGTTCATCAACGGGCGCAAGGCCAACCCGACCATCGCCCTCATCGACTGGCAGAACCCGGACAACAACAGCTTTACCTTCACCGAGGAATACAGCGTTCTGCGCACGGATCTGACACAGACCCGCAGGCCGGACATCGTGTGCTTCGTCAACGGGATTCCGCTGGCCGTCATCGAGGCCAAGCGCCCCGATGGCCAGCCGGGCAAAGGCCCGACCGTGGAGGCCGGGATTTCCCAGAGTATTCGCAACCAGAACAAGGACGAAATTCCGCAGCTTTTTGCCTACAGCCAGCTTCTGCTGTCCATCACCGGGCATGACGGGCGCTATGGCACCTGCGGCACACCCAAAAAATTCTGGGCAAGCTGGAAGGAAGAGGACATTCCTGAAAGCCGGATGGAGACGCTCAAGAACACGCCGCTTTCAGGAACGCAGAAAGACGCGCTGTTTGCCGAACGGAAACCCTCTGACCGGGCATGGTTCGAGGACTGGGCGTCCCGCCCGTTGCATGTCACGGATCAGGACCGGCTGCTGATCGGCCTACTCTCGCCCGAGCGTCTGCTGGAGATGGCGCGGTTCTTCACGCTGGTCGACCGCAAGGCGGGCAAGATCGTGGCCCGCTATCAGCAGGTTTTCGGCATCAAGCGTCTGTTGGAACGCATCAAGTCCCGCCGCAGCGATGGCGGACGTGAGGGCGGCGTGGTCTGGCACACCACGGGGTCGGGCAAGTCCTTCACCATGGTGTTCCTCAGCCGCGCCCTCATTCTGGATGATGATCTCAAGCAATGCCGTATTCTGCTGGTGACAGATCGCAAGGATCTGGAACGCCAGTTGAGCACCACCTTCTCCACCGGCGGTGAACTTGCGGACAAGAAGGACAAGGAAGACGCACTCGCCACCTCAGGCCGCCGTCTGGCGCAGCAGATCGGGCATGGGCAGGAGCGGATCATCTTCTCGCTCATCAACAAATTCCACACGGCAACCACGCTGCCCGAATGTCATAATGACAGCGCGGACATCATCGTGCTGGTGGATGAAGGCCATCGCAGTCAGGGCGGTGAAAACCATGCCCGCATGAAGCACGCCCTGCCCAATGCCGCCTTCATCGCCTTTACCGGCACGCCGCTGCTCAAAGGGAGTGAGACCACCAATCGCTTTGGCAAGATCATCCACTCCTACACCATGCAGCAGGCTGTCTCGGACGGGACCGTGACGCCCCTGCTCTATGAAGAACGCAAGCCCGATCTGGATGTGAACGACCGCGCCATTGATGCCTGGTTTGAGCGCATCACGCAGGGGCTGACCGAAGAACAGGTCACAGACCTCAAGAAGCGCTTCGCCCGCGCCAATCAGGTTTACAAGGCGGATGACCGCATCCGGCTGATCGCCATGGATCTGGCCACGCATTTCGACAACAATATTGATAAAGACCTCAAGGGCATGCTGGCCTGTGACAGCAAGCTCTCCGCCATCCGCTACAAACGGTATCTGGATGAGGTTGGGTTGTTCGAGAGCGCTGTGGTCATGAGCCCGCCCGATACGCGCGAAGGCCATACGGAAGTGGATGAGCGCAAGCAGCCCGAAATTCAGGACTGGTGGAAGGAGAATGTCGGCAGCCAGAGCGAGGAAGACTACACGCGAAATGTGATTGACCGCTTTGAGAACGATCCCAATCTCAAGCTGATCATCGTGGTCGACAAGCTGCTGACCGGCTTTGACGAACCGAAGAACGCGGTGCTCTATATCGACAAGCCGCTGAAGCAGCACAACCTGCTCCAGGCCATCGCCCGCGTAAACCGACTGCATGACCAGAAGAAGCACGGGTTGCTGATCGACTATCGCGGCATTCTGGCAGAGCTGGACACCACACTGGCCAAATATGATGAACTGGCGGCCGAGAATGTCGGCGGGTATGACCCGAAGGATATTGCCGGGCTGTATAGCCAGATGAGCACGGAATACCGGGAACTTCCGGCCCTACACAAAGCGCTCTGGGCCATTTTTGACAGTGTGAAGAACAGAAGCGACCTCCAGCAACTTCGCTCCGTGCTGATGCCCCGCATGGTGGAGGAGCACGGCCAGATGGTGGACGTGAACCTCAAGCGCCGGGATGACTTCTATGAAGCGCTGACAAAGTTTGCCGCCTGCCTGAAGGTCGCGCTGCAATCCGTGGCGTTCTTTGAAGACACCAGCTTTACGGAAAAGGACCGCGCCACCTACAAGGAGACGCTGAAGCAACTGACCAGTCTGCGCCAGATGATGATGCAGGATACGGGTGAGACGGTGGACTTCGACCAGTATGCCGAGCAGGTCAAGAAGTTGCTGGACCGGCACGTCGCCGGGGTGAAGCTGCATGAGTCTGGCGGTCTGTATGCCGTGGGCAAGATGGGGCAGAAGCCGGAAGACAACGAGCCCGAAAACTGGAGCGAGGAGAAAACCCGCAACGAGACGGACCTGATCCGCACCCGTGTGACGAAAATAATCGACCACGAGATGCAGGATGATCCGTATGCGAAGGAAGCGTTCTCGGCCCTGCTGCGCAAGGTGATCGCGGAAGCAGAGAGCCTGTTTGATCATCCGCTCAAGCAGTTCATGCTGTTTCAGGAGTTTGAGGAACAGGTGGCCAACCGCAAGCTGGAGAACATTCCGACTGTTTTTGAGGGGCACCGGCATGCGCAGGCCTATTATGGCGTGTTCTTCAAAACACTTGCTGCCATCTTCAACCATAAGAAGACGGATGATGAGACACAGCGCTGGATTGATCTGGCGTTCGAGATTGACACAATCGTGGACAAGGCGGTGCGGGAGAACTCGCTCAGCCGCCCCGATATGGAAAAAGCGGTCAGGAAGGAACTACTGCCGCTCCTGTTCAGCACGGGCCAGAAAGCGGGCTTTGGCGTGGACAAGGCGCAGGAGATCATCGAGCAGGTCATCCAGATCATGCGGGCTGGTCCTGCTGATACCCTACGCGGCTGAGCATGGAAGAAACTCCCACTCGCGTCCTGACCTATGGAGGGGAGCGGATCTGCGTGAACCTGATTCCCCGCGCACGTCCCGGCACGACATTGCGCATCAAGGTGCATCCAGACCTGACTGTGCAGGTGGTGATTCCCGAAGGCACAACAGAGGCTGATCTGGACAAGGCGCTACACCAGAAGATCCGCTGGATCTGGCAGAAGCTTCGGGACTTCCGGGCAGTGCAGGAACACGCCACGCCGCGCGCCTATGTCAGCGGGGAAAGCCACTTCTATCTGGGACGGCGGCATCTGCTGAAAGTGCATCATCAGCCCGATGTGCCAGAAACCGTGCGGATGTTACGTGGGCGGTTGGAAGTTTCCGTGCAGGAGCGCAACGCTCTGCGGATTCAGAAGCTTCTGGAACTCTGGTATTTTGCGCGGGCGCAGNAAGATCCGCTGGATCTGGCAGAAGCTTCGGGACTTCCGGGCAGTGCAGGAACACGCCACGCCGCGCGCCTATGTCAGCGGGGAAAGCCACTTCTATCTGGGACGGCGGCATCTGCTGAAAGTGCATCATCAGCCCGATGTGCCAGAAACCGTGCGGATGTTACGTGGGCGGTTGGAAGTTTCCGTGCAGGAGCGCAACGCTCTGCGGATTCAGAAGCTTCTGGAACTCTGGTATTTTGCGCGGGCGCAGGACGTGTTTCGGAACCGCCTTGATGCGCTGCTGCCGTCAGCACTCTGGGTCACCACGCCCCCTGCCCTGAAGCTCCAGGTGATGCAGACGCAATGGGGCAACTGCTCACCGGGTGGGACCATCACGCTCAACCCGCATCTGGTCAAAGCCCCACGGGACTGCATTGATTATGTGATCTTGCATGAACTATGTCATTTGCAGGAGCACAATCATAATGCCGCTTTCTGGGGTCTTCTAGCGCGTTTCATGCCAGAGTGGGAACGCCATAAAGCCAGATTGGACGGGATGGCAGAACTGGTCCTTTCCTGCTGATGCGGCAGCTATGGGGGGGAAGCCGAATGTCTGCTTCAGAACTGGCCTGATCATAAACTGCCACCATGGGAGCACGTATAGTCCTTGAATTTTCCATGAGGATTTTTCAGATTCTGACACGTGAGGATGAGGCCGTATAACTATTTCGGGTAATCTTCCGTCAAATGCAGAATCGACTGGCTGCGAAAAAAGTCAGGAGAACTAATTATCAAACGGAGAAAGTGCTTCAATAATTCGGCATTCTGAAATATTACCTCCCCCGCATGATTCTATCATCGTAGAAAGTTCATGGCGCAATGCGATGAGATCCGCAATTTTGCGCTCAATTTCTGCCATATGGTCACGAGCAATTCTATCAACTGTCTTACAATCCTGGGTTCCCTGATCCGTTAGGGATAATAGAGCTCTTACCTGGTCTAATGAAAAACCCAGATCCCGAGATCGACGAATAAAAGACAGTCTCGCGAGTGCCTCATCATCATAAGTGCGATAATTGCCATCGGTCCGCTGTGGCGGAGCCAGAAGACCGATCCGTTCGTAATAGCGGATCGTCTCGACTTTGGTATTCGTCGCCTTCCCCAAGGCACCAATCGATCGCATTCCCTGCCTCTTGACCCTGTAGTTGCTACAGGGAGCATACATTAAAACAGATGATTCGTCAGGGAGGCGCTGGATGGCAGGAGGATGCTGTGGTGGATGCACAGATACGCCGCTACCAATCAATAAATCATGGCGGAGAGCGCTCCTGATCGCGCTTTTTCTCAATGCCAGCATGTTTGCCGTTGAAGCTGGGGCTGGCGTGTCGGTTGGATCTGCATCCGTACAGGCGGACGCGATTGATTTCCTTGGCGACAGCGCCAACTACGCAATAAGCCTCAGTGTTGCCGGAATGGCATTGCGATGGCGAGCTGGCGCGGCCTTTCTGAAAGGCCTGACCCTGTTCATGGCTGGGCTATGGGTAATGGCCAATGCTGGGTGGATAGTAATGAACAGCAACCATCCGCCTCACCCAGACGCAATGGGCGGCATTGGTCTGCTTGCCCTCGCGGTCAATCTGGCCTGTGCCCTCATATTATGGACACACCGGAAAGGTGATGCCAACCGCCGTTCTGTATGGATCTGCTCTCGTAATGATGCGATCGGAAATGTTGCCGTTGTGCTGGCAGCTCTGGGCGTGTTTGGCACTCGTTCTGCGTGGCCGGATATTGCGGTAGCTGCCATCCTTGCGATGCTTGGTATTAGTGGAGGTGTGCAGATTATGCGACAATCGAGAGTAGAACTAACAGATAACAAATCAGATATATCACGACATATCAATGTATAAATCATATAATACTCTAGAATATATTAAGCAGGTAAGGAGACGCACACGCTATAATGCGGCATTCATTCTCCTGATTTTTCCCCTACTCTGTGGCTGTACAAATAGTGATCACTCAAATATTTCGCCGGAATCAGATGTCCAGAAATTTTCCAGCCGTCAATTTACGGATGCCGGATTGCAAGAATTCATTACAAAAGTTCTCGGACCAAACGTATCGAGTCAGGAAAACGCATGGGGCATCACTCGCCTGACGCTTGCTACCTTGTATTTTCATCCCGATATCCTTGTAGCTAAAGCTGAACTGGAAACGGCTCGCGCTGGAATCAAGACAGCCGGTCAACTGCCCAATCCCAGTTTCACGGTGCTGGGTGGCCCATCGGCTCATTACGTCGGCTACGGCGCGTCAATACTGATCGAATTTTTCGGCAGGCGTTATCACCGTATCAAAGAAGCCAGATATCGGGCTGCCGTCGCGCAATGGGAAGTCATCAATACTGCATGGAAACTACGCAGCGACACGCGGTCTGCTCTTCTCGGCGTCTGGGCTGTATCCGGGCGCCTCAAGCTTGTGGAAGAGACTGCGGCAGCTAAACGCGAACTCTTTACCCTGGAACAGGCACGTTTTGATCAGGGGCGAGCATCCGCTCTCGAAATATCGCAGGTACGGACGGAAATGATCCATGCCGAGTTGTCTGTCAGTGATCTGCGGCGCGAGTATGCCGTCCGTAAGGCAGCTCTGGCAGGAGCAATCGGGGTTCCTGCCGAAGCACTTGATTCCATTGCTCTTGATACAAAAGCATTTGATGTCTGTCCCGACCTCATGGAATACCGCGATTCACAGGACATGAGATACCAAGCCGTAATGCAACGCGCGGATCTGCGGAAACTTCTTGCGTCTTATGACGCCGCCCGACAGGCTCTACGGGTCGAAGTTTCCCGACGCTATCCCGATGTCACCATCAGTCCCGCCTATAACTGGGATATTTCAAATCGCTTTGAGGTAAATCCCTCTCTGCAAATTCCGATTTTCAATCAGAACGAAGGCCCCATAGCTGAAGCTGTTGGGCAGGAGCATGAGGCGGCGGCTCGTCTCCGGCGTGCAGAGAACACGGTGTTTAAGTCCATCTCGCAGGCTACGGCCAATTACCGCGGCACGACATCAATTCTGCTACAGGCGGATGAACTTGCCAAAACCGTACGGGTAAGGCTGAACCAGATGCAGCACCGCCTTCAGTCAGGCGCAATCGACCGACCAACGATGGTTATGACTCATATAGAGCAGATTCAAGCAGAGACCGCTCTTCTTGAAGCAGAAATTCAGCAACGGCAAGCCATAGGTCAGATCGAAGATGGCATGCAGCAGCCCATTTTTGATCACACCAGTGCCGCGCAGGTTTCCGGCCTGCTTGAAAATAACCAAAGGAACTCACCATGAAAGCGAGGGCCTTCTGGCTGCCTCTTGTAGGTCTTTCTGTCTTCCTAGTTCTAAACGTGGCGGACATTGCTATTGCAGATGATGATGATCCACCAGTTTCGGTTCTTGGCGCAGAGGCGACCGTGACGGTCTCCCCGGAAGCAGTTACGAAGAGTGGCATCGCTTCTGCACGACCCAGCATCGTGCCTTGGAGAAAGTTGGTTCCCGCCTATGGTTACGTTCTGAACGCAACACAACTTATCACTCTTGTTAGTGATTATGCTGACATGAAAGCGCGGCTGGAGAGCATGCAGGCACAGCAGACGCTTGCCCGTGCGAAACTCGATCGTGACAAAGGACTGTATCGCGACCGGCAGAATATCTCTCAGGAACAATTCCAGGAGACAACAGCCAGATTTCAGTCCAACTCAGCTATGGTAAAAGCAGAACAGGTCCGGGTGAATAACGCACTTAATATTATCAGACAGCAATTTGGTTCGGTCATATCTGACGCTACCGAAAAAAATACAATTTTCATTACACAGTTACTTCAACAACAAGTGGTCTTGGTCAAGGTGACCCTTCCACCAGATACGGATCTACCAACCCCACCAAGTCAGGCGGATGTGACCGATTATGGAAACACGGGTGGACACGGGACAATGCTCCACTATTTGTCTCCTGTAACCATGACCGATCCTGCTATTCAGGGGCGTAGCTTTTTCTATTTTGCGTCGGCTGAAAGTCAGCTTGTCGCGGGCATGAATGTTTCCGTTCTCCTGCCTACCGAAGAGGAACGTCCCGGTATCCGGATACCTGCATCAGCTATTATCTGGCTGCAAGGTAAGTCGTGGATATACCGTGATAACGGACACGGAAAATTTACACGCCTACCCCTTACGACCGACGTGCCGGACCGAGAAGGTGGCTACCTGATCCAAGATACTCCAGGACAAATCACACACGAAACGCAAATCGTCGTAGAGGGTACGCAATTACTTCTGTCTGAAGAATTCCGAGCTCAGCTTGAATCAGGAGACGATGACGACTGATGACGGGACGTTCTTTCAGCCTTCAGGCAGCTATTATCGGGTTTTCGATCCGCTTCCGGGGCGTGGTTATCGCAACCGCATGTCTGTTGTTCTTCTATGGCCTGTATGGCTTGAGACATGCCAGCTATGATGTGTTTCCGGAATTCATTCCGCCACGGGTCACGATTCAGACCGAAGCCGCTGGTTTTACGCCGGAACAGGTCGAAACATTGGTTAGTCGCCCAATGGAAATTGCCCTGACCGGCCTCCCGGGTATTCAGCGCGTGCAATCGACTTCGATTCAGGGACTGTCAGTCGTCAACGTCCTGTTTGCGACATCGACCGATATTTATCGCGCCCGGCAACTGGTCGGGGAACAAATGAATGTTGTTGCACAGCAATTGCCAGCCGGTGTTCATGCTCCGACTATGACGCCACTGACCTCATCCGCCGGTCTGGTACTGGTGATTGGTCTGACGTCGGAACAACAGTCCCTCATGCAGTTGCGCACGCTTACTGACTGGTCATTAAGGCCGCGTCTGCTGGCGTTGCCTGGTGTGGCTGGAGTCAGTGTGTTTGGCGGGGAGCGTCGGTCACTCCAGATACAGGTACATCCAGACCAACTCATCTTGCATCATATCGGACTTGATGACGTCCTTGCGGCTGCCCAGGAAGCAACTGGCATACAGGGGGCCGGCTTTATTGATACCCCGAACCAAAGAGTCGTTCTTCAGTCTGACGGTCAGGCCCTGACGCCAGAAAGTCTGGCCCGCACTGTGATTGTCCGCTCTGATAATGGTGCTGTCACACTGGGCAGTATTGCCACTGTAACTGAAGCCCCTATTCCCGCCTTCGGCGCGGCCAGTATCGAGGGAAAGACAGGCATTGTGGTTAATATATGGGAACAGTACGGTGCCAATACGATGGCTGTGACCCGGGAAATCGAGGCGGCACTTACCGATTTCCGCCCGCAATTGCAGGGACAGGGGATTACATTGCATGCTGACCTGTTCCGACCCGCCAATTTCATTACGACCGCATTGGGGAATGCCACACGAGCATTGCTTCTGGGCGGTTTTCTGGTGGTTGCCGTAATCTTTCTTTTCCTTTTTGACCTGCGAACCGCTGCAATCTGTTGCGCCACCATACCTTTGGCTATTCTGATAGCCCTGTCGTTGCTGGAGACACTCGGGGTTACTTTGAATGCCATGACCCTGGGGGGGCTTGCTATCGCCATCGGCGAGGTCGTGGATGACGCCGTGATCGGGGTCGAAAATGTTACACGCCGATTGCGTGAAAACCGGCTTCTGGTCCAGCCCGCATCTACAGCGCGCGTCGTACTCGATGCATGCGTTGAAGTCCGCAGTGCAGTGGTTTACGCGACCTTTGCTGTCATTATCGTTTTCTTGCCTGTCATCGCCCTTCCCGGACTTTCGGGACGACTGTTTGCTCCACTGGCAACAGCTTATGTTCTTGCGGTCATGGCTTCTCTTGCCGCTGCTGTAACCGTTGTACCTGCACTCTGCGCATGGCTCTTGGCGACGCCTGGAGAAACCCGGAGAGAGCCCCCCCTGGCAGGATGGACCGCCAGAGCTTATGAACGTCTTCTGGCCAGATTAATGCGCCATCCCCGATTTGTTATAGGCGGGATGATCCTGACCACCTTGATAGGGTTTGCGGCCCTTCCATTCCTTGAAAGCGATTTCATTCCTGATTTCAAGGAAGGTCACCTTATCATTCATATGACGGCTGCTCCGGGGACTTCCCTGGAACAGTCTCTGAAATTAGGTAGACAGGTTACAGAAAAACTTCGTCAGCTTCCCGAAATCCGTTCGGTTGCTCAGAGAGTCGGACGCGCCTCGCTGGATGAGGACACGTATGGACCACATACCAGCGAGTTTGAGGTTGATTTGAATCAGGTGGATGGGAAGGCTTCCCGACAGATTGATGCCCGCGTTCGCAAAGCGCTTGACGGGTTCGTTGGGGCCAGTTTTTCTGTCAGTAGTTTTTTGACGATGCGCGTAAACGAAACCCTTTCTGGTTCGTCTTCGGCTGTGGCAATCAATATTATTGGCGATGATCTGGATGTATTGGATATCCAGGCAAATAATATTGTCCGCATGTTGCATCAGATACATGGCGCAACAGATGTCCGGATAGAAGCACCCCCTGGTGTTCCGGAACTTGCTATTCGGCTACGCCCTGCTGATCTGGAGCGCTGGGGGCTTCGGTCGGCGGATGTACTCCGATCCATCCATACAGCCTGGCAGGGTGAAACCGTGGGGCAGATATACGAGCGTTCTGCGGCTTTTAATGTTATGGTTCGTCTTGATGACGCAAGTCGTAATGATGTTGCGTCTGTCGGCTTCCTGCCACTGCATACTGTTCACGGAAACTACGTACCACTCCGCGCTGTCGCAGACATATATGAGACGAACGGTCGCTATCAGGTGTCACATCTGGGAGCACAGAGAACACAGACTGTCACCGCAAATGTTACAGGACGATCAGCTCAATCTTTCGTTCAGGACGCACGCACGACTATAGCAAAAAATATCAAACTGCCTCTTGGAACCTACGTTCAGTTTACATCCGCAGCGGAAGCTGAATCACAATCACGCAAGGAACTGTTTATAAATTCCGGGCTCGCTGCCATAGCGGTCATGATTCTGCTCTCAATAATCACACAAGGATGGCGCAATCTCGCTCTGATACTCGTCAATCTTCCCTTCGCATTTGTCGGCGGCATTCTGGCAATCATTGTTTCCGGCACAACGCTAACTCTTGGGGCAACAGTCGGCTTCGTTACTCTATTCGGGATTACGCTTCGGAATTCGGTGATGATGATTTCGCATTTTGAGACTTTGGTCGAGCGGGAACATCTCACATGGGGAGTAACAACAGCGCTCCGGGGGGCCAGAGACCGCGTCGTCCCCGTACTCATGACATCGCTCGTTACGGCGCTTGGACTGGCGCCTCTGGCTGTTGATATGAATGCGCCTGGGCGGGAAATCGAAGGACCTATGGCAGCTGTCATTCTTGGAGGGCTCATGACATCAATGATACTTAACCTGTTTGTTTTGCCTATTCTTGCTGTCAAATTTGGTAGTTTTTCTGAAAACGAAACGGGAGTTCCGGAAACCTTGTTCAAGTGACAGGTATGGGCCACTGCTGCACAGAACTACTTGAAGATTATGTCCGATATGCCAATAGAACCCAGAATGAAAACTGCTTCCGTATCACGCTCGGCCACCATTCGGTCTGGCTCGACCTTCTGGTTGGGTTCGGAATTGCCTTCATGAATCTTGACGCTGTCCATAAAATCTGGATTGCCGCCCGCACCGAACATCATCGTGTCAAGGCCGAAAACCGAAAGCATCGTTGCCCGATCCAAATGATTTATACTCCCTGCCCAGTGGCTTCGGGCGTGTCTTGCTACGGCCAACCTAAGCGCCTGTATTCTTGCTGGTTATTTCCCATAACGATCACCCCACTCTCGGCTCCAAGTGATAGCGGGGGACTGCGCGGACTATGTCCGTTATGCGAAAGGCGAGCCAACCCACTTTTATGTCCGACATGAAGGCGGAAGCGCAATGTCTGAACCTATTCGTCAGGCTATCAAAGTTTCTTTTCCCCTTACAGATTTATCATTGACATGAGGCAACGGATAAATCGTAGTGTGACGTAACGGCAATGGACTCTGCCTGACTTCGTAAAGAAGTCGAACCGCCCCAAGGGCTGATGACTCCTACCTCGCCATAATGGCACGTGAGGGAGGAGTGTGTTCAGGGTCATGGGTCGTCTTCCGCTGTTTCAGAATTCCATCGTAGTAAATATTCTCGCCGTTCTGCGCTGGAGCGGGCTTTTGCTGCCTATGGCAGCCTGCGTCGGCACGTTATGCGCCGTCTTCCTCTGGGCGCTCGATCATGTCACCGACTATCGCTTCGCCCATCCCGGCCTGCTGTGGTTCCTGCCGGTGGCAGGCGTTGTCGTTGGGCTGGCGTATCACTGGTTCGGGCGTTCCGCCGAAGGGGGTAACAATCTGATCGTCGATCAGATCCATGAACCGGGTGGCGGTGTGCCACTGCGTATGGCTCCTCTTGTTCTGATCGCCACCGTCGTCAGCCATCTGTTCGGGGCCTCAGTCGGCCGGGAAGGAACAGCGGTCCAGATCGGTGGCAGTATCGCATCCGGGTTCGCCCGCCTGTTCCGTCTGGACGACAACGGGGTCCGCATCATCCTGATGGCCGGGATCGCGGCAGGATTTGGCGCGGTCTTTGGAACACCCGTCGCGGGTGCCGTCTTCGCCATGGAAGTGCTGAGTATCGGTTGTATTGACTACCGTGCTCTTGTTCCGGTCGCGGCAGCCTCAATCCTCGCGGATATGGTGTGTCATTCCTGGGGGATTCATCACGTCCCTTACAGGATCGGGTTTGCCGGCTATCCTGATCTTTCCGGCCAGATCTTTCATACGGATCCGGTGCTTCTGCTGAAGGTCGGTGTGGCATCCGTCTGCTTCGGCCTGACCAGCCTGCTGTTTGCAGAGTCCGTTCACCGCCTCAGCCCGGTTTTCCGCACGCTTTGCCCCATTGCCTGGCTGCGTCCCGCCATTGGCGGCGTACTGACCATCGCGCTCGTCTTCATCGCCGGATCACGGGACTATCTCGGTCTTGGTGTGGTGGCGGCCACGCCTGATGGTGCCTCAATCCTCAATTTCTTCCATCCGGGTGATTATACGTGGAGTTGGCTGTGGAAGCTTGTCTTCACGGTTGCCGCCCTGTCGACCGGCTTCAAGGGCGGGGAAGTCACGCCCCTTTTCTTCATTGGCGCCGGTCTGGGACATACGCTGTCCACCTTTCTCGGCGTGCCGACCGATCTTCTCGCGGCAGTCGGGTTTGTGGCTGTTTTTGCGGGGGCGGCCAATACCCCTCTGGCCTGTACCTTCATGGGGGTCGAGCTGTTTGGCGCTACGGACGTCATCTACATCGCGACGGGCTGCTTTATTGCCTATCTCTGCTCCGGTCATTCCGGGATTTACCTGTCCCAGCGCATCGGTGTTCCAAAAGCCGCACATCCTCACATTACGGCGGGCATGGCGCTCCGGCAGGCCCGTGGCTTCATCGGGCGGCGGGTCCGGAAAACCGGCACCCAGACCTCCTCTGACCCAGCAACACAAACCGGAAAATAAGCCATGCACGAGACGCCCACCCTACTGACAGAACCTGCCGGTATTCTCCGGATTTTCATGACGTCCGCATCACGGGCGCAAAGCCGACAACAGAAACCTTTTACCCGCCTGTTCCAGCGCCGTCCTCTCTATCGTGACATCGTCCATGCGGCCCGTGCAGCAGGCTTCACCTGCTCGAATGCCCACTTTGCACATTACGGCTTCTGGAGAAGTGGGGAAATCCAGCAGACACTGGGGGAAATCCCCAATACGCTTCTGTCGGTCTATGTCGATATTCTGGGCGACCATGAGCAGCTTCAGGCATTCTGCCTCTCCCACGAGGCACTGCTGAGAGGTACGTCGCTTTATTTCAAGCCCGCTGAATCCTGGCGTTTCGGTATGCAGCCGACGCCCTGACAGAGAGTGCGCCATCATCATTTCAGGAGCACAGACCATGCGTATTCTTGCCATTCTCGACCGTATCGAAACCGCGACCTATACTCTTGAGACAGCATGTGAACTGGCCGCCCGTCTCGGTCATCCGCTGATCAGGGTTCTCCATCCTGAACTTCAGGACAATCCCGATTATCAGATGCCTGATGAAGGAATGCCCAGCCCCGAAGAAGAAAAACGTTTTGCTCAGAAAGTCTCCGCAACAGCGGACGCCCTGCGCGACATCTTCCAGAAATGGAAAGCCGGACTCACCGGCGAGCACGCGGCCGAATGGATAGAAATCGCAGGGGATGTCCGCAAAACCGTCGCGCGTGAGGCTATGAACGCCGATATTACGGTTCTCAGCCGCCCGCGCTCGTCAGATCCCGAGGAGGTCACGCAGGCGTTCAGCGGAGCATTATATGATGCGGGCACCACGGTGGTCGTGGCTCCGCTGCAGCATCATGGGACCGTTGGGAGGCATCCGGTGATTGCCTGGCATCCTTCATCAGCCCTTGACCGGGCCATGGCCGCTGCTCAGCCCTTTCTGGACCGGACCTCCCATGTCAGCATTGTAATCGGCGAGGATCGTGAAAACGAGGTAGCGGAACCGCCCATCGCGGAAGAACTCCGGAAAAAAGGTGTGACTGTCAGCATTGATCGCTTTGTCATTGCCTCATCTGATGTGGGAGAAGAAATCCGACAGCACGCCCTGAAGGCTGGAGGCGATCTTCTGGTCATGGGGGCCTATAGCCGCCCGCATTTTATCGAATGGCTGTTTGGCGGACCGACACAGGATATCCTCTCACACGCCACGCTTCCGATCCTGACCCATCATTGACCGCAGATCGCAGGAAAGAAGCGCTATGCTGCCCAACATACTGCCGACCCTCCTGATTGCATCTGGAGACGCCACAGGGACGTTGCTTCGCTACTGGGTGGGTCTCGCCACCGCCCGCTGGAGCCATAGCCTTCCCTGGGGCACAATCCTGATCAACTTCACCGGTTCGTTCGCCATAGCCCTGTTTGCAGCAATGACGGCGGCAGGAGGACGGGTGCATATTTCTGACACGACGCGCCTTGTATTCATGGTCGGGGTCTGCGGTGGTTACACCACTTTTTCCTCTTTCAGCCTCCAGACCTTTGACCTGCTCCAGAACGGTCATCTCGGCAGGGCCTGTCTGAATGTCGGGATTTCACTCGTGCTCGGCATGATCGCGGTTTTCTTCGGGTTCATGCTTGCCCAGATTTTGAATCACGTTCATCCCGGAATCAGATCGTAAAATGACGCCGTCGCAACTTCCGGCGGTTCGCTGACGCTTCCGAAATTCTCAACTCTCACGGTCAGGACGAAAACAATGCCGACGAGCCCGTCAGTCCCCATGAAAACACGCGATCCTGTATGCGGCATGATGGTTGATCCGGCTACTAGCCGGTTCAAGCGCGAGCATAATGGGCACAGCTATTCATTCTGCAGCGCACATTGCGAGAAGAAATTTGAAGCCAATCCGGCAGCCTTCATCAAGACTGATAGCGCACCTCCCATGGTGTGGACGTGTCCCATGCACCCCGAGATCAGGGAGGCACATCCCGGCACATGCCCCAAATGCGGCATGACGCTGGAACCTGCGAAGGAAGCGCAGGAAAAGGCGGCGCCCATGCAGGGCATGAACTGCCATCATGAGCCCCAACAGCCTTCCTCCGCCGAACAGGACAAGCTGGGGATGATCTGGACCTGCCCGATGCATCCGCAGATCCGGCAGGATCATCCGGGGAACTGTCCGCTCTGTGGCATGGCGCTGGAGCCGGAGGAACCGACGGGAGCAGAGACGGAAAACCCCGAACTGCATGATTTCAGACGTCGTCTGATCGTCTCCGTGCTTTTTGCGGTTCCTCTGATGCTCATTGCCATGAGTGGCGATGTCGGCCTGCATCTGGTTCCGGGACCATGGTCTCCCTGGGTTCAGCTTGCGCTGACCACTCCGATTGTCTGCTGGGCAGGACTGCCTTTCTTCCAGCGTGGGCTCGCCTCATTGCGGACCGGTCACTTCAACATGTTCACGCTCATCATGTTCGGCGTCGGCGCCGCGTTTGGCTACAGTCTGGCCGCGACGCTCGCATCAGGGGTGTTCCCAACCAGCTTCAGGATGCCCGACGGAGCCCTGCCGGTCTATTATGAGGCGGCGGGCGTGGTCGTTGCGCTGGTTCTGCTGGGACAGGTTCTGGAACTCCGTGCACGTGCCGCCACTGGTGATGCCATCCGCGCCCTGCTGGATCTCACACCAAAACAGGCTCACCGTATCGGAGAGAACGGGCAGCCGACAGACATAGCCGTGGACGCTGTCGTGGTCGGAGACCGACTGCGGGTGCTGCCGGGAGAGTCGATCCCTGTCGACGGCAGGGTTCTCGATGGCACATCCAGCGTTGACGAAGCCATGATTACCGGGGAGCCAGCACCCGTTGCCAAAAAGATCGGCAGCACGGTGACTGGCGGTACGATCAACGGCAATGGCAGCCTCGAAATCGAAGCGCAGGCCGTCGGCAGCGATACCATGCTGGCGCGGATCGTGAAGATGGTTGCCACCGCCCAGCGCAGCCGCGCACCCATTCAGGCCGTGGCCGACCGGGTGGCCGGATGGTTCGTCCCGCTGGTGCTGGCTATTTCCGTGCTGACTTTCATCGTATGGTACGCCGTTGGACCGGCTCCGCGCTTTGGGCATGCTCTTCTGAATGCCATCTCGGTGCTGATCATTGCCTGTCCCTGCGCGCTTGGGCTGGCCACGCCCATGTCAATCATGGTCGGTACAGGGCGGGGCGCACGCGAGGGCGTTCTGGTCCGCAATGCCGAAGCGCTTCAGGCGCTCGACAGGGTGGATACGCTGGTTGTGGACAAGACCGGCACGCTGACGGAAGGACACCCCAAGCTCATCGCCGTGGAGGCAGCCAATGGCTGGCCGGAAAACGATGTGCTGTGTTATGCCGCCTCTGTGGAGACACACTCCCAGCATCCTCTGGCACAGGCTATCGTTCAGGGCCTGAAAGACCGCCATGGGGAGCCCGGCGTTCTTACCCATTTCGAGTCGCAGCCGGGACTGGGCGTGAGCGGCAGCGTTGAGGGCCATGTCGTCGTCGTGGGCAATGCCGAGTGTCTGAAGCAGGCTGGCGCTGATGCGTCCCCTGTTGAAGCTAGCGCGACGGCGCATCGTGAAGCCGGAGCCGGGGTGATGTTTGTGGCGGTAGACGGCAGGCTCGCCGGGCTGATCGCCGTGGCGGACCCTCTCCGCGCGGATACGCGGGCCTCTCTTGCGGCGCTCCACGCCGATGGTCTGCGGATCATCATGCTCACGGGTGACAGCGATGCGACGGCGAAGGCTGTGGCGGCGCAGGCGGGAAATATCGCGGAAGTCCATGCCGGTCTGAAGCCACAGGACAAAGCCGATATCGTCAAACACCTGACGGCGCAGGGCGCACATGTCGCGATGACGGGCGATGGCGTGAATGATGCTCCAGCTCTTGCGGCCGCATCCGTCGGGATCGCAATGGGAACCGGCACTGACGTAGCGATCGAAAGCGCCGGGATCACTCTGGCGCATGGCAGCCTGGAAGCACTGGTCCGGGCCAGACGGCTTGCCCATGCGACCATGCGCAACATCCGGCAGAACCTGGCTTTCTCTTTCCTGTTCAACGGGATCGGCATTCCGATCGCCGCCGGTGTGCTCTATCCGATCTGCGGGCTTCTTCTCTCACCGGTTATCGGCGGCGCGGCCATGGCTCTGTCGTCCGTGACGGTTGTCACTAACGCGCTTCGGCTTGGTCGGGGGAAAGACTGAACCTAGCGTTTTTCGGCCGCGGCGCGGGTGCGTAATGCCTCATAAATCGGTGCTTCCCCCATGCCGTCGGCCACGAACATCGCGGCAAAACTGCCCGAAAGCAGCGGAAGCAGCAGGCTGGGCGTATTGGTCATTTCCGTCACAAGAATGATCCCGGTCAAAGGTGCCCGCACCGCTCCCGCAAACATTGCCGCCATACCGACCACAACAAAGGGTGTGGTCCGCCCCGCCAGCGTGGGCGCCAGAACATGGGCCAGATCTCCGCAGCCCAGGCCCGCCAGAGCACCCAGAGCCAGCATGGGAGCGAAGAGGCCACCCGGCGTTGCTGCAGCATAGGAAATCGAGCCGAAGACCAGACGCAGGGCATACAATCCTGGCAGCGCTGTCCAGATCAGCGTTCCATCGATGGCGCTTTGCGTGATCCAGTCGCCTCCACCAGCAAGGTGAGGTGTAAGCCAGACGATCAGCCCACCGATCGCGCCGATTGCCGCAGCCCGGATTTCCACGCTGGCATTCATCCGTTCAGCCAGCCGTAACGTGGTCAGAACTGTCCGGTTGTAAACGACCGAGAGCAGGCCAACTGCAAGCCCCGTCAGCAAGAACAGCAACTGCGTTGAAACGCTGATGACCATGGGACTGTCGGCCACCACGAAATCAGGATCACCGCCCAGCAACGCGCGGGCGACAAGGATGGCGGACACGGAAGCACCGAGTGCGGAACAGGCGGTTCGCGCCTCGAATTTGCCGACCAGCTCTTCCAGCACAAAGATCGCGCCAGCGCCTGGCGCATTGAACGCTGTCGCCAGTCCAGCTCCGGCACCAGCCGCCAGCAATGACCGGCAATCCGCCGGTCCCAACCGTAACAGCCGACCGATCGTATTGGCAGCCGTGGCACCCATCTGCACGCTCGGCCCCTCACGCCCCAGCGCTAGTCCTCCGCCGATGGCCAGCAATCCTCCGATGAACTTGACCGGGATCAGGCCGACAGAAGCTGGTGTTGCAAGTCCGGCCAAGACGGCCTCGACATGAGGGATCCCACTTCCAGAAGCCAGAGGCGCCAGCCGCCTGACCATCCAGGCCGCGATGAAGGCCGTGATGCTGCCGATCGCAATCAGCAACAGACTGGCGGAAAACGGGTGCAGGGCATCAAGCGCCAATGCCGTTCTCAACCCCGCAGCATGTTCAAGTAACAGCCGGAATGTCCCACAGACCGCTCCGACAACGACACCTGTCAGAATGGAAAGAAGGGAAAGCACAGTGAGACTGCTAGGCGGCTGGATCATCACCGCGTGCTGTGTTTCCTGACTATGAGTGGTGTCTGCCATCGCCTTCTTGCCGGATTATCATCGTTGCAAACCCGACCCCGGAGTCTGAGAAAAGTTTAGCATCTTTGCTCTTATGCCGATAACAACATCAGATCGGTGTCAAAGCATGCGAAATCGCCTGGACAGGCTTCAGTCCGTGACCAAAGCGGGCGATAGCTGCGCGATCCTTCTCCAGCGCCCCATAAGGTAGATACCGGACTTTCAGATCGGCAATCCTGCTGAAGGCCGGTCGCTTCAACTGTTCGCGCACATCGGCTTCCCGCTTGTCTGGAGCAACAAGGAACAGTCCTTCCAGAGCCTGCGCTTCCGACCCAAGAGCAAGATCCAGCATGCGCACGATGCCTGAATAGATGGTCGTTGAATGCTCGACCTCGAAGGCTGCCACAATCCTGTGGCTGTCCCGGTCTAGCCATAGGACATCGATCAGACGCACGGATTCCGCTCCCTGCGTTTCCGTCGTGAACCCTGGCAACACCGACAGGCAGCCATCCCCCAATTTACCGTCCTGCCATGGACGACTGTGATCATTGGCCGCAATCCAGACATCGTAACCCAGAGAATGCCCCAGATCGCGAAGCCAGCCCTGAATCTCGGTATGGGTATGATCCGTTTCCCGCTCTGCTGCCAGTATCCGAGCCTCTTTTGCGCTCTGCTCCCTCACCTGGTGAAGATCGGCTTCCCAGAGTTTCCGCGCTGTTTCGTTATCCTCGAGAGGTGGCGCTGTATAGCGTCCGCTTCCGAGATCAAACAGCAGTCCTCCGATAGCGCCCAGATCATTGGACAGCAGCGAACGATAGGTCGCATTCAGCTTCAGAATGCCCTGCCGCATGGCAAGATATTCCTCCCATCGGCCCAACTTCATCTTTGATCCGGTCAAGGCGTTATAGCCGTTCACGATTGCCGTATTGAAAGGCGGCATGATCGTAGGATGCAGGAAATACAGCAGATTGGCGACGGCTGGTCCCAGCCCTTTTATCTTCCGGGCATCGATCGCGTGGATGGCCGAGACCACGTGCTCGTCGGTATTGCAACACAGGCAGGTATCGAGAAGCTGCCCGAATGCTTTCTGGTTTGCAGGATTTTCGTAGATATCGGGAATGCGTAGCTTCGGCTTCCACAGGAAG
>NZ_JACRVS010000039.1:0-14884 GCF_018811985.1 Acetobacter sp. P5B1
GGATCAAAGGGCGGACACCCGCCTTTGCTTCCATCCGAATAGGCCAGAGCCTTCTCCAGATCAGGGCGGAACACCTCAAAATCCACAGTTCGGGAAAACGCTTCAAGCTGATCGCCAAGCCCGCTCAACCGGGCAAGCCGCTCTTCAACATCAAAGAAACCAGACTGCTTCATGTAATCCCCCAATCAACGCCGAAGAAATGGAAGCACACAGAGCAACTCAGAGCCAAGGGGTTTTTCGAACCCTCCAAGTCCAGTATTTTTCCGCTAAATTTTATCCCGGTACATCCCGGTCAATTACCTATTGTCGCTAAATTTCATCCTTCTTGGTCGGCTACCATTATTTTTTATCTTTCGCGGGTAAGGCACTTGATGCAAGCAAGTGCTGATTATGTTGCGTGTATGGTGCGGATGGTAGTAATCCAAGGATGACATATTAGGGTAAACAGATTGATATAAGGTAGGGAATTTAAGTATTTATATAGTAAAACGTTTTTGGATGAGGTTTTGTAGTTTTCTGTGGGTAGGGAAAAATGCCCAATGCAAAGGACTGTCAGTATGAAACGCATTGCAGTGATTGGGGCGGGGGCGTGGGGGACGGCTCTGGCTTTGCATTCAGCGCGGGCGGGTGCGTCTGTTCAGCTCTGGGCGCGAGATCCATCCGCACGGCTGGCCAGTGGCGCAATGCCGCGTCTAAGTGCCTATCCGCTCCCTGATGCTGTGGAGGTTACGAATGAGTGGGCTGTGCAGGCGGATATGACGCTCGTGGCCGTGCCTATGAAGCATCTGGCTTCCGTGCTGGTACAGCTTGAAACGATGTCGCCTCTCGTTCTGTGCTGCAAAGGGGTGAAGCCCGACAGTCTGCATTTTCCGCTGGATATTCTGGGCGCCATCAGGCCGGGTCATGCGGGGGCTGTTCTTTCGGGGCCTAATTTTGCGCATGAAGTGGCGGCCGGGTTGCCTGCTGCCGCTGTTATTGCGGCCAGACAGGATGGTCTGGCGCGTTCTCTCGCCGACATGCTCGGGACCCCGGCTTTCCGGCTTTACGACAGCACGGACACCATCGGGGTGCAGCTTGGTGGCGCGGCCAAGAATGTCATCGCCATTGCTGCGGGCGTGACGATTGGTGCAGGGCTCGGGGAAAATGCGCGTGCCGCTCTGGTAACGCGGGGGCTGGCGGAAATCAGTCGCCTTGCGCTGGCGCTTGGGGGCGAGGCGGCCACTGTGTCGGGCCTGTCCGGGATGGGCGATCTGCTTCTGACATGCACCGGCACGTCCTCACGCAATTTTCGCGTGGGTCGGGCGTTGGGGGAAGGTCTGTCGCCTGCGGAGGCGGAGGCTGCTGCGGGTGGAGTGGCAGAAGGTGTGGCGACGTCACAGGCGCTAACTGAACTGGCGCGTCGCTCTCAGGTGAGTGTGCCTGTCATGGATGCTGTCGCTGCAATCGTCACCGGGCGTGTGCTTTTAAAAGATGTCATTGAGCAGCTTCTGGCGCGGCCTTTGGGACCGGAACATAAAATAACGGACGCTTTTTTTGCGTTAGAGTGATTTTTTAAAACCAGTGATCAAATCGATTATTTTTGTGGATAATTCAAGGTGTTTTCTGCGCCAGAATCGCCCGTCCTGCGGGTATGCTGGTGTGGGGCTGACGCCCTGCGGTCAAAGCGTCAGCATTCCGTTTATTTTGAGATCTGCACGTCAGCCAGTGCGGTATTGAGCAGATAAGCCAGACGGACGCCAGCCTTCATGAGCTGCTGTGTCACAACGGTCTGGGCTGCGGCATCGTAACCGGCAGGGAGTTCAACCGGGGCGCTGTCCGGGTCGCAACCTGCTTTTACGGTGGTCAGGTGGTAGGCGTAGTCGCGGGCCAGACCGAAGCTTTCCTGCGCCCAGTCTGAGGGTGTGCCTTGTTGCCATGCCTGTTTGTCATCGTACGTAATGTGCATGAACAGCGTGTCGGACAAGCTTTTGGGATTGGGGTCCAGTTCAGAGACCACTGCCGTATCCCAATAGGAATGCAGGTTGGTTGTGCGTGGGCCGCCCAGTGCGAGCCGCACACAGTTGCCGCCTTTGTCATGATTATCTGCGGCATGGAGCGGCTGATGCAGATCCCCGACAAAATGCACCAGATATTTCAGCGCCAGAATGCGCTCAGCTGGCGTTGTATCGGGCGCTGCGAGTTCCTTTTCAAATTCAGGAATTTTGTTAACGACACAGTCTTTTGCGGGGCCTGTGCTCGCAGGTCCGTTCTGGACGGGGAAGTTGTAGCAGGCCTGATGGATGTTGGGCTGGTCCAGTTCAATATCGACAAAATGCCACTCGCCCGTTTCCTTGTGGCCGCCACTGCGCCAGGCATCCGCCCAGGTGGAACGGGAGAGGAAATCAGGCTGTGTCAGTGTGTCTTTATCCTGCTTTAAAAGGAGGTCGATCTTCTGGCGGACGTCCGGGGTCAGATAATCCCACGCCAGTGCGGCGACAACCTGATGCCCTTCACGGCCCCACGCCAGAGCCTGGGAACTTGTGGTGGCTAAACCGAGCAACATGCAGCCTGTAACAGCAAAAATATTAAAACGTGATCTCATGAAGAATACTCTCAAAAAGTCTCATTATTTTTGAGATTATAGTTTTTTCAGAAAAATATATCTATTCGGAATTGTAATATTTTTTTACTGTGCTGCCTCCACCTGTTTTTGTTTCACGCAGCACTGTCCGCAGGCTGTGCCGATATGTGACATTATGATGAAATGTGTTGTTACGGTTGTTGTGGGCGCTGTTTCTGTTTAGGGCAGCTGTCGTTTGCCCTCACTGTTTGGAACGATTTTTAAAGAAGCGAGTGGGGCGGTCTTAAAAGACTGGTGTAAGCATTTGAACTTGAGAGGGCATGGATGTCGGTGATCGGACGCAGAGGACTTCTGAGGGGCGGAGGTGGACTTGTTACAGCGGGTCTTCTGTCCTCCATCAACCGTGCCCTGGCTATTCCGGCCGAGCGCCGGAGCGGCACGCTGGAAGATGTTAAGCACATTGTTGTGCTGATGCAGGAAAACCGGTCCTTTGATCACTATTTTGGTCACCTGAATGGGGTGCGCGGGGTGGGGGATCGTCACCCGGTCCGCTCTCCGGACGGTACGCCAGTCTGGTCACAGTGGCGGGCAAAGCCGGAGCAGGGGAGGGKTCTGCCCTTCCAACTGCGCACGCATGTCACAAGCGCGCAATGTGTTCTGGATCTCGACCACAACTGGGCGCCTACACATGCGGCCATCAATGCCGGATGGAACGACCAGTGGCCCCGGCACAAGACCGACATGACGATGGGGTACTACACGCGCGAGGATATCCCCTACCATTACGCGCTGGCCGATGCGTTTACGGTCTGTGACCATTATTTCTGCTCTACTCCCACCCAAACGCACCCGAACCGCTTTTATCTGATGACCGGAACAGTCGATGGGGAAGGTGTGGGCGGCGGCCCCGTTCTGGATAATGTGGACTGGGTTGATCGTGCGTTTTACCCGCAGGTTCCCGGGCCATTTAACTGGACAACCTACCCGGAACGGCTGGAAGCGGCCGGGGTGAGCTGGCAGGTTTACCAGCAGGGTCTTTCTCCGTCCGATGTGGAAAACGGCAATTTTGGCACGAACGTGCTGCTGAATTTCCGGAACTATGTTGATGCGCCTGAAGGCTCTCCGCTGTTCCAGCGGGCGATGACAAAGCGCACACTGGATACGCTGAAGCAGGATGTTCTGGCGGATCGTTTGCCTCAGGTCTCCTGGTTGCTGCCGCCAGCCGCGTATTCCGAGCATCCCCGTTGGACCCCCGGTTATGGGGCAACGTATATCGCCCGGGTTCTGAATGCTCTGACGGCCAACCCGGACGTGTGGGCCAAAACCGTTCTGCTGGTCATGTATGACGAAAATGACGGTTATTTTGACCATATGCCGCCACCGCAGCCGCCCACACCAGTGCTGCCCGGCAAGAGCACGGTGGAGACGCGGGGTGAGATTCATGACCGCATCACGCCCTACGAGCCGAAGCGGTATAAGGCTGATCTGCTGCCTTACGGACTTGGGCCACGTGTTCCCATGCTGGCTTTGTCTCCGTGGAGCACGGGTGGGTTTGTGTGTTCGGAAGTGTTCGACCACACGTCTGTCTTGCGGTTTATTGAGGCCCGCTTTGGGGTGCGTGAAACCAATATTACCCCTTGGCGGCGGTCTGTGTGTGGAGATCTGACCAGCGCGTTCGATTTCTCGCGCAAGCAGGGCCTGAAGGGTGGCCTTCCTGATACAGCTGATTACAAGAGCAAAACCGATCTGTCCTGCAAGCTGTCGGACCCGGCTGTTCCGGCTCAAAGCAGTGTGTCTGACATTGGTGAACAGGAAAAAGGCCATCGGCCAGCGCGGCCTCTGCCTTACGTTCTGGCTGTGAATGAAGTGGACGGAGCCGCTGGCTTCTGCACGCTTCAGTTCGAGAATGAGGGCACAACGGGTGCCTGTTTCTATGTGTATCAGGAGCGGTCAGAGGAAAAACCGCGGCGCTACACGGTGGGGGCAGGGGCCTCTTTGCAGGATCAATGGTCTGTGCCGGCTGGTGAGATGCTGCGACTGATGGTGATCGGACCTAATGGGTTTGCGCGGTATTTTCATCGCAAAGGCCGTTCGGGTGTGGGGATTTCTGTTGCTGACCAGACAGAGACCGGGGCCGTCGTCGTGAAGCTGACCAACCGTACCAACCGACCGCAAACCGTGCACATGCATGATAATGCTTATGGGCTTTCGCAGCGGACTGTGGTGCTGCCAGCGCGTGGTGTCAGGCAGGAGCAGGTCATGCTGGCAAAAAGTGACCATTGGTATGATCTGACGGTCTCTGTTGACGCGGAGCCGGGCCTGACAAGCCGATTTGCAGGGCATGTTGAAACGGGACGACCCAGCATTACAGACCCGGCTTTGGGTAAGCCCATTCTCCACGCATGAGGCCTCGTCCTCCCGGTGCGCCGGGAGGACGTCTGCGACACGTCAGCAGGCGAGGGAGATGTATAAAAATTAAAGAATGTCCGTTTTTTTATGAAGAAAATTTAGAGGCGTGAGACAACATAAAAAAATAAGAAACGGAAAAATTTTCGAGAAATCCTGTATTTTTTTTGGAATCTCGGCAACGGAATTATCGTTCTGATATCGAATTGTTGCAAAAAAGCATCATGATTTTCCTTTTCGTATGCGTGTCATAAAAATTTAAAATAAAACCGATTTTACTAATGTTAAGGAGGGCTGCGCTTAACGATATTTTGAATGGAACTGTTGACCACTATGCAGAAACTTTTGGCCACTTCCGCGCTGATTGGCTTTACAACGCTCCCGTTCTCACTGGCCTTTGCCGCTGCTGAACCTGACACGACGGAAAAGAACAGCGGGCATGTGCGCGCTGCGTCATCGTCAAAAGTTTCCACCAGCGAGCCTTCCATGATGGGCTCAACCGCACCGACAGATCAGGGGCCTGAAAAGGTCGAAGTGAAGGGTGCGCGCCACCGGCAGGTTGGCGGTGGTCTGATGGTTAAGGAAGACGCGCCCAAGTCGCGCTCCACCGTCACCGCAGAATATATTGAAAAGCAGGCCGCTGGTCTGAACCCGATGCAGCTGATTGAAATGCTGCCGGGTGTGAATACCACCTCGACAGATCCGATGGGTCTTTCCGGTGGCCATGTGACCATGCGTGGTCTGACGGAAAGCCAGATCGGGTTCACGCTCGAAGGTTTCCCGATCAACGATATCGGCAGCTACGCTGTCTATCCGCAGGAAATTGTGGACCCTGAAAACCTGCGCACCATTAACGTGGAGCAGGGTTCAGCGGATCTGGACAGCCCGCATATCAGTGCCACCGGCGGTGCTGTGAACATGTATCTGATGAACCCGAAAGATCATCTGGGCGGMAAAGTTGTTGGTTCTTACGGGAACTATAACGCCCGCCGTATTTTTGGGCGTCTGGATACCGGTTATATTGGCCATACCAACGTCAAAGGCTTTGTGTCCTTTTCCGATGCCGCTGAGCAGTCCTGGCGCGGGCCGGGTGGCCAGAACAAGCTGCATGGTGAGACCAAATGGGTGAGCGCCTGGGGTAAGGGCAACGTTATGTCCTTCTCTCTGGTGGGGAACCAGTCCACCGGCGTTCTCTTCCCGACGACCTATATGGATACCTGGCAGCAGAAGGGCATTCACAACAGCTACGCCAGCAAATGGGATCCGAAGAACCCGAGCAGCAACTACTACCAGCTGCACCGGAACCCGTTCACCAACATTTACGCCAGTGCGCCTTCAACCTTTACGCTGACCGATAACCTGACCCTGACCGAAACACCGTATTTCTGGTACGGAAACGGGAACGGTGGCGGTGCCTATAGCGAAAACCTGACCAGCCAGCAGTATGGCGAGCAGAAAGTGACCGGGTCTATCGGGCCGTATAATGCGTCCAACACAAAATCTCTGATTTTGTATAATCCGTCCAACACGCAGACCTATCGCCCCGGTGCGGTGACAAAACTGTCTCTGCACACCGGTATCAACCGTCTGACCGTTGGGTACTGGTTTGAATATTCAAAGCAGCGCCAGACGGCTCCGTTCAGCCTGATTGATAACGAAACCGGCCAGCCTAATGACCTGCTGGGTGGTGGCCCGAACATGGTCTATTCCAACGGGGTGACCGCTCAGTATCGCGACACGCTGACACAGACCCGCATTCATACGATGTTCATTGTGGACAGTCTGTCTCTGCTGAATAATCGCCTTACTCTTGAAGCTGGCCTGAAATACGCCGTGGTGAACCGTGACGGGCAGAACAACCTGCCGAATACGTCCACCGGGCCGTACATCAAAGGGTCCTGGCAGCAGCCGCTGCCGGCTGTGTCTATTCGTTATAAAATTAACGATGAAAACCAGATTTTTGCCTCTTCCACCACCAACTTCCGTATTCCGATGAATACGTCTTTGTATGACTCCGGGACGTATAGCACGACGCTGCATGGCTACAGCACGCAGGCTAATGCCAACATGAAGCCGGAAATCTCTATTTCCGAAGAATTTGGCTGGCGTTATCAGGGCCCGACGATCATGAGCTCTGTGTCGTACTTCCATTATAACTTTACCAACCGCCTGTATCAGCAGACGATCACAACGGATTCCGGCTATACCTACACCCGTAGTATCAATGGCGGGAACTCCCACGCTGATGGTGTGGATATGGAAATCGGCACGCGGCCTATTCTGTATCACCTGCGTCCGTATTTCTCCGCAGAATACATTAACGCCCGTACGGACAGCAATATTGCGGCCGGTGGCTCCAGTGACTTTGTGTTCAGTAAAGGCAAGTTTGCACCGCAGACGCCGAAATATCAGCTGGGCTTCAACCTGGATTATGATGATGGGCACTTCTTCGGGGGCTACAGCCTGAAATATGTCGCCAAACAGTATTCAACCTTTGTGAATGACCAGCATATCCCTGGTTATCTGACGATGAACATCAATGCGGGTTATCGCTTCAAGGATTGGGGTATCATGAAGTCTCCCACCCTGCGTCTGAACCTGCGGAATATTACAGATCGTCACTATCTTGGCTTTGTGAATGGCACCGCGGCCAATGCACTGGCAACAACCGGGATGTATGGTTCCAAGATCAAGGGCGGCAGCACGACTTACTCTATCGCCGCACCGTTTATGGTGATGGGCTCGGCGAGCGTGGACTTCTAAAACTCTGAAGGCCGGAAGGGCAGTCTGCTCCTCCGGCCTTTAGTATTAAACGGGTTAGTGGCTGGATTTTGCGGGGGCTTTACCGTTATCCGGCATTGCAGTTTCTGCAAAATCTTCTGAGACAAAAACCAGACCGTTAAGGATCTGGTCAAGGGCGGCGACTGCTTCAGGAGCCTGCTTGCCTTCAGTAAAGACCGTAGCGCGGTTCAGGGCACCCTGTGTCTGAGCCAGCGGGGTCAGTGCGATAATGAAATCGGCATCTTCTCCCACAACCTGCATGGTCTGAGCAGCCTGATCCGGCTGACCGGCTTTAAGCTGGCCATTGGCTGTTGCAACGGCGGCTTTCTTTTCCGGAGCCAGTGTTTCCGTGGCAATAAATTCACCGCCAACCGGGAGCCATGTGGTCGGAGTTGTCACCGGCATGTGGGACGGAGAAACCGGGTGCTGAGGGGCGGGCTGAAGCTGGCTTTCTGCGGCATCAAATTTGGTTTCTGCCTTGCTGGCTGCCGTCAGACGCTTCTGGGCGTCGTAAAGGGCCGGGATGGCGGCATCGGTGTTGCCAGCGGCAAGCGTTTCACGCGCCTGCACAATATCCGCCATGGCGCGCTGACCGTCGGTAGACAGGTGATGGAAGGCGCGGCCAGCCTTGAAGTTTTCCCATTTGGTATGGAGGCTTTCTGCGTGGGCCAGCATCGGAGTGGCTGTCAGAACAGCCAGGGCGGCCAGAGACGCTTTAGTATTAAGACGCATTGTTACGATCCGTTTCTTCAATATCGAAGGGCTATAATGAGGAAGACCCTTTTCCGCCCTCTATATTGGGTGGGTGGCGACGTCATACAACTCTCAGATACGGGACACAGCTCAGCGGGTTATCGTTCTACGGGGCCTCTTCATAAATGCGTCAGAAACGCCTGCCGGGGCGTATTTGTTTTTGAAGATGCGGGATGGCGCGTTTACAGCAGATAAGGGACCGATTTTCGTGGCGGGGGGAAAGCGATGCAGAGACCTTTCAGAAACAGATCTGCCGGCGCATTGTTCGCGTGTGTGGTGAGTGGCGTTTCAACAGTGATGGCGTCCGGGCACGGTCTGGCCGCAGCAAAGCTCGCTGAACTACGCGTTCCGACGGGATTTCATATCGGGATTTTCTCCGCTCAGGTGCCCGGCGCACGGGAAATGGCCATTGGGGCGCAGGGCACAGTGTTTGTCGGCACAATGGGGCCGGGCGTGGTCTATGCCATTTCCACTGATCAGGCTGGCCATGCCATCAAAGTCCGCACCATTGCCCATGGGCTGGATCTGCCGGTTGGCGTGGCATTTTATCGGGGTGATCTCTATATCTCCGATACTCAGCGCATTGTGGCTCTGCGGGACATTGAGCACCATCTGGATGCTCCGCCTGCACCGGAGGTGGTTGCAGATGCGTTGCCGTATGAGGATGGGGACCACTCCTGGAAATTTATCGCCTTTGGGCCAGATGGCAGGTTGTATGTGCCCATTGGTGCGCCCTGTAATATTTGCGATGTCGGGCATAAATTTGGACGTCTGCTCAGCATGAATCCGGATGGGACTGACCGGCAGGACGTCGCTTTTGGCATCCGCAATACGGTGGGTTTCACATGGCAACCGGGAAACGGTGCCTTATGGTTTACCGATAACGGGCGGGATAATCTGGGAGACGATACTCCCTCGGACGAGCTGAATCGGGTTGGCCGCCCCGGAGAATCGTTTGGGTATCCGTATTGCCATCAGGGTAATCTGCCTGATCCGCAATTTGGAAAGCAGCATGCCTGTAGTGAGTTCACACCGCCAGCCTTGCTTTTGGGGGCGCATGTGGCGGCGCTGGGGCTGCGCTTTTATGAAGGAACGGAGTTTCCTGCCTCATATAAAGGCGCACTGATTATTGCCGAACACGGCTCATGGAATCGCAGCACGCTTGCCGGCTATCAGGTTGTCTCGGTGCATTTCGGGCATGATGGAAAACCGCAGGCGCCGGACGTGCTGGTGAGCGGATTTCGGCATGGTCAGACCGCATGGGGGCGTCCGGTTGATGTGCAGCCCATGGCGGATGGGAGTGTGCTGATCAGTGATGATTTGTCCGGCACGATCTACAAGCTGACTTATGACGGCAGCCCGTAAGGATGGGCAGCGGGTTAGAGCTTGACCCGCATATGGTCGCGCAGGGCGTTGCACCGTTTGGTATATTGCGACGCCTTGGAGGCCGTGACGAAATTGATGAGAAACGCGGCTAGCAATGAGAAAAAAGACAGGACAGTCAGTAATTCGCCTGTGAAAGAGATGTCTTCATTATAGTGCAGGGCGGAATACCAGAGCAGGCCAATGCTGAGCACAGCGCCAAAAAATCCAAAGACGCCAGTGGATTTTATCAGGGAATCCTCAATGCTTTCAAAGGCGGAGGTTTCTCGCCAGAGGTCAAAAAGCCGGCGATCCACATCATCTATGGCGTTGGCATGGCTTTCTTTTTGGGCGTCCGTGCGCATGTGGGGGTTTTTGCGGTGAATATCCAGTTCCTGCCGGGCTTTGACAAAGACCCGACGCCGCTCCTTGATGGCGGGCAGGCTGATATCGACAAAACTGAGAATGGCGACGTTAAGACCCGCAGAGAGCTGCACGACAGCCTGAAAATCACCCCACGATATGCTCATACTTGGCCGCCCTGTTCCTCAGTCCTTGTCACCTGAGTGTCCTACTGAGAACGGCGTGTGGCACCAAGAGCCCGCGGGCATGTCAGCTATTCGGGAAAGCGGAGCGGGTCAGTCAAGACAGTTGGCGCGTTCTGCCCGGCTGATGTCCCAGCACAGTACGGCGACCGGCGGCAGTGGCCACAGGAAGGGCAGGCTACTTTTCAGGCTCAGAGCGATGGAGGCTGTTGCGGCCCCTATCAGAAAGGCCACCCATGACAGGCCGGGTAGAAAAATGGCACTGCGAGGGGGGCGCGGAACAGCGCTGCCCGGCAGGCAAGACATAAGCCATGCAGCAAAGGCCGCAGCGCATTTCAGCAGATTGCTGGTGATGACGACGGTCTGAATGGCATTGCCTGAAAAGCGTGCCAGCGTCTGTCCCTGAATGGCCATAAGGGCTGGCAGTACAAGGCATTCATAACGCACCTGACTGGGTGCGCCATGAACGCTCTGTGCGATAACTAGCAGGACAGCCATTATCACAAAGCCATAGACAGGCAGAGCAATAAGTCTGAGGCAGGCTGCAAGAATGGCAGTCAGGAAAAAGACCAGAATGAGTTCTGCAACCAGCAGACCATGCGGCCAGTTTCCCGCTGCCAAAGTGGCGTCCATATGGATGGTGTTTCCGGTCATGGCGCCCGCAAACATCCCGCCCAGATCAATAAAGCTGAGCGCATTGATATAGCCCGCCAGCAGACCAAGAAGCAGAATGCGGCGAGCGGATGCCAAAACCGGAGCGGACGCCATGCGGATTAACGGGTGCTGAACAGACGGTCGCCAGCGTCCCCAAGACCGGGGCGGATATAGCCGTGTTCGTCCAGCCCGCGATCAATCGAGCAGGTCAGAATAGGCACATCCGGGTGGGCTTTTTGCAGGCAGGCAATGCCTTCCGGCGTGGAGAGCAGGCAGACAAACAGCAGACGTTTGGCCCCCTGTTCCTTCAGGCGCGCCAGAGCAGCAGCAGCACTGTGGCCGGTGGCCAGCATGGGGTCGACCACAATGCAGCGGCGTGAGGCAATCTGTGTCGGCAGCTTGAGGTAATATTCCACAGCCTCAAGGCTATCGGGGTCACGATACAGGCCAATGTGCCCAACAGGCGCGAAAGGCACGAGGTCCAGCATGCCATCCAGCAGGCCATTACCGGCACGCAGAATGGAAATGAAGCAGACATCCGGGCCAGCCAGCTGTTCGCCCTGCATCGTTTCGAGCGGCGTTGTAATTTCGACCGGCTCCAGAGGGAGATCGCGCGTGGCTTCGTAGCACATCAGCAGGCTGAGTTCGCGCACCAGCCGCCGGAAACCCGCTGTAGACGTTTCCTTGCGGCGCAGGTGGGTCAGCTTGTGCTGGATGAGCGGGTGATCAAGCACCACAGGAGGGAGAGGGGGAGGGGTTTCTAAAGTCATGGGGGAAGCATAACGATTGAAAGAAAATTCCGCCATATTCCCCGAAGCAGGAAATTTTTCTTAATGGAAATTTGCAGCGCGGCCCGGACTAGTGGCAGAAGGGCGCTGCAAGGCCCAAAGGGGGGCCTGTTGGCTGGGTCTGTCTGGCCTGTATGTTTGTTTGAAGAGGAAGTAGAGCCAGATGGCCGTAAACTACGCGACTGTCACGTGGGACCAGTTACATAGAGATGCTCGTATTCTGGCAGAGGCTCTTGTGCCCAAAATGCCGTTTAAAGGCGTGGTGGCCGTCACACGCGGTGGGTTGATCCCGGCAGCTATTATTGCGCGAGAACTGAATTGCCGTCTGGTCGAGACCATTTCCGTCGTCACCTATGATGAAGAAGAGCGCGGCAAGCCCACCATCATCAAGTCTCCTGATGCAGCGGGCGATGGCGAGGGCTTCCTTGTTATTGATGACCTGGTGGATTCTGGTGTGACAGCCCGTGTGGTGCGTGAGCGGCTGCCCAAAGCCTATTTTGCCTGCCTGTATGCTAAGCCTGCCGGAATGGACCTGACGAATCACTTTGTGGTTGAAGTGCCGCAGGATACCTGGGTTTTGTTCCCGTGGGACACGGCTCCGCTGTTTGTTCCGCCGCTTGCCAGCAAGACAATGGACAAGGCTGACTGATTTTTTACCGCAATGGGCTTGCCAGCCTGCCGAATGCCGCTTAGGTTCCGCTGCATTCGGGGCGTGGCGCAGCCTGGTAGCGCGCGTGTTTTGGGTACACGAGGCCCCCGGTTCGAGTCCGGGCGCCCCGACCACATATATCTGGAGGCATCACCATGCCGGCACGGATTTATAAGCAGCCTAAAGCGGCGGGGCAGTCAGGACTGGCTGGCACGCGTGAGTGGGTTTTTGAATACGGACAAACGGCTCCAAGGCATCAGGACCCACTGATGGGCTGGACTGGAAGTCAGGATACCCAGTCTCAGCTGCGTTTGTATTTTACCTCCTGTGAGGATGCTGTGGCTTATGCTCAGCGTGAGCAGATCGGCTACGAAGTTGAAGTCCCTGTTCAGCGTATCCGTAAGCCTAAAGTCTATGCGGATAACTTCCGGTTTGACCGGATCCAGAACTGGACCCATTGATTTTCCGGATATTTCCGACTATCGGAGGGTGCAGAGTACGCGCCCTTAGCTCAGTTGGATAGAGCAACAGCCTTCTAAGCTGTGGGTCGCTGGTTCGAATCCAGCAGGGCGCGCCATACTTTTCAAGACTTTAAGTGGGTTTTGGGGCGAGAAGTGTTGCTCCACCCTTCACTGGTGCAACAATGGTGCAACATTAAACGGTGGATAAAATTCTTATCGTGTTTATGAAAAGGCGCTGGGTTGATATTGCTGGCAGATAAATTTTATCCGCTAGCGCATCGTTTTGCGGGTTTAGTGAATAAGGCGATCATAATCTCTCAAAACGCAGCGCTAGATAACTTAAAACATGCTACAGACTGATATTCGAGATAGCCGAGATAACTCCACTTGCAACGAGGTTGGTAGCTACTTCCTCTGCTACGCTTTTGATGGAACTTAATAACCCTATGATAATGTGTGGTTGAGGCTCAGCTTTCCTTTGTTCTTTTTCAAGTTCATCCAGATAATGGTTTACGGCAGCCTGTTTTTGAGTGTCTAGCCCCATCTGATCTTGGTAGATTCGCAGCTGAGAAATCAGGGCTGCTACTTTTTCAAGCTCCTGATGAACGTGCTGTGTGGATGAGGCGGTGACATCTCCACCTATTTGGCCGCCTAGATTTCCAGCGAAGCTGCCAATTGCGCCAATATTATATGTATGTCCAGAATTCTCGCTCACTTTTGCTTTCTCCTCTGGAAGAAATGACATGCCCTCTCCTTTGATGCCCGCAGCCTGAAGTGAGAGTGACCAATCTAATACTTTGTTCCTTACTTCATCCAGTATGGAGACGAATGCATTTTTAGAAAAGAAAATACTCATAGGCATCGTAGGCATATTAGCCATATTGCAAAGTAGCTGTGTATGTCTGCCTGTGAGCGAGATAGACAGTGTTCCCTCGCTCTCAATTAGATGCTCAATTTCTTTCACGGAGTTATAGATTGGGCGCGTACAAACCAATTGCTCAGTTTCATAGTCTTCAATTATCAGTTGTTGCCATCCATGGTAAGGATTAAGGAACTTAACAGTGCCTCTGACCTTACGATAATCAGGCACGGGTAAGTCTTTATAACCATTTAATTCGGCATCAACCCATTCCATCGGTTGCTGAAGTTGGAGCTTGGCTGCGATCGCTTTAGCCTTTCTAAGCATATTCGAAAGGTGAGCCGTATCACTGTAGGTGTCTTGTTCAAGTTCATGAACTAAAGAAGGCATTTTTCCCGTCTTTCATTAAAATAGGCTGCCATATGTCAGTTGAAAAGAAGACGTTCGATTTTTCAAACCACACTGTATGCTTTTGCAAAGGTTTTACCGAATTAAAGCTAAGTTTTCACCCTGTCGATGGTGAGATTGGGTTTCCGCCTGTGTAATGGCGGCTAACATCTGGCTATCCACTTGCTTTCATGGCATCATCATTAATGGCGCGTGATAACGCCATTCTACATGAGGCGGCCCCTATGTCGGGTGGCCTGCCCAATAAAACACCCGGACCCTATGTCCAGCGGTGAACGGTGAAAGCTGTTCATCGTCTGCGGAAATAGGCAGGGCGTGCATATGCCTCATGTAGACACGTTATCACCCGCCCGACGCCCGGAGGCGGCAATAATAAATTGCGTCTTGGTTGTCGGGTCAGGGTTATATGAGGTGGAGGGTTCGAAAAACCCCTTGGCTCTGAGTTGTTCTGTGTGATTCCATTTTTTTGGCGTTGATTGGGGATGGAGGAAGATGAAGCAATCTGGTTTCTTTGATGTTGAAGAGCGTCTTGCTCGGCTGAGCGGGCTTGGCGATCAACTGGAGGCCTTTTCCCGGACTGTGGATTTTGAGGTGTTCCGCCCTGATCTGGAGCTGGCTCTGGCCTATTCAGACGGAAGTAAAGGCGGACGTCCGCCGT